>JBJDYI010000073.1:0-2940 GCA_051867165.1 Faecousia sp.
CGCCCCATTGGAAAATGGGGCAGACTCCACAGGGTATATTTACAGCAATACCGCCCTGTTTCGTTCTCTGCCCTTGTTTTGTCTGGTAAGCTCCACACTTATCTTGCTGATCTGAACGAGCAGGCAGCAGCAAGATGCAGCCTTATCATCGAACAGATGATGAAAGCCGAGGGCGTGACCGAAGCCACGAAGGCTACCAACCAACTCTTATGGGTGCAGTCCATGAACTCCATCCGTGACCGGGCAGAGGAAATTATCAAGCATGAATTGATTTATGGCGATGACGCAGAAAGGAGGGCGTGATTATGATTCTGGAAGCTATTTTCAACGGTCAGATTTATCCGGCTGAAACGGTAGTCCCCAAGTGCAAAAAGTTCCGTGATGCTGGAGAAGCCGCTGCAAACATCATGGCCTACTTCGAGCAGAAGTTGAGCAAAGAGGACTATGACAAGCTGGAAAAGCTCAATGACCACTTGGCAGACAGACAATGCCTGCAGACCGAGGAACACTTCAAATTCGGTTTCGCAATGGGCGTTCTGCTGATGAAAGAAGTCTATGAACTCCCGGACTTTCAGAAGATAGAATAGAGGTGAACCATGCGTCTGATAAAGCTGTTCCTTAAAATGCTGGCTTTACCCATTATGATGGCAGTTACCTTGATACAATGGGTCGGTATCTTCCTCACGCAGTTCTCGACCATCCTATTCAATCTGCTTGCAGGGCTGCTATTTCTGATAGCGATTGCCGGATGGATGTTCGGAATTGGCACAGGAACAGAAACGCTCCAGATGTTAACAGCTGGCTTTATTGTCTTTATCATCCCTCGCATTTCTGAATGGCTGATTATCGGAATAGCTGCGATCCATTACAGATTGCGTGATTTTATCAAGTCCTGACCCAACAATTTCATATCGTACATAAAGCGGCAGATATTTCCTTGTGAAATCTCTGTCGCTTTTTATTTTGCCAATATTCAAGGAGGAAAAATCAATGAAAATGTCCATGAACGAGAAGAAAGTCCTTTATGCCTTCGGTTGTCCGAACCGTGAAGCCACCGTAGAACGCCTGCGTTTCGTGGCTGCACTTGCTCCCGATCCTGCGGCAAAGAAGCTGTTCTACATCCTGTCCGTCAAACTGAGTGACGAAGGCTGCGACAAGTGGTATCGCTGTTTCCTCAAGAGAATGAGACTGGAAGTGGAAGCGGATTTGCACCATGAGTCTACCCTTGACAGAATTCGAAACAGCAGCATGGTGGATAAGAATGGCGAAGCTGACGAAGTATGAGAAGGAAACCATCATTCTTTTCAGCGAGGGCGAGGACACCGCCCACATCCAGACCTACAATGCTGGATTGAGGAACCGGCTGGCGGCATTCTCCAGGAAGTACCCCGACCTCTGCCGAATGGAAAAGACCTATGCGCAGGGTGGCGTGTCCTATGTCCTGGACAAGTCCCGACTGTCCATCCGTCTGCAACCACCATACAGCGAGGAACGCAGGCGAAAGGCAAGTGATAACGCCAAGCAAAACGGTTTCAACAGCCAGACGGAATCATGTAGCGTTTCGGGTTGATACGCGGTCAAAATGTCGGGTCTGTACCCGGTGTTTTGACTGCAATTACACGAACCCATATAAGGCATACAGAAAAAAATACCCATTTTTTCCAGCTGGCGGGTATTGCAAAGGTTGATTTTCCTGCTATAATGAGATTATGGATATTTGTACCGAATCCCGGCACATATGTGCTGCGGCGTAAACCATGAAAGGAGACTGTATCCCTATGAAGCTGAGAAGATTATTATCCTGCATGATGGCCCTGCTGCTTGTCTGCGGCCTGCCGCTGACGGCTTTCGCGGCAGAATATGACCTTGCCCAGGGCAGCATCAAAGTAGACGCTGACGACAGCGGGCAGTATGTCACACAGACTGAGACCGGAATCAACCGTCAGGAGGACGCCAATCCGGTCATCACCCAGTCCAACAGCAGCAAAACCTCCACCACTAACACCGTTACCATCACGGCAACGGAGAACGCCACTGCCAATGTGACCATTCAGGATGTGAACATTGTCAACAGCGACCCCGTTGATGCCCCCAAGGATCACAGCGGCGAGGCGGCGGTCACCATCGATGTGGCGGACGGCGCCAAAGCCAATGTCACCCTGGACGGCGTGAACATTAATGTAGGCAAAACCGGTGATCAAGAATGGAATAAACCCGGTGAAGCGGCTGTCCGGATCACGGGCGATGGCAATGTGACCATCGAGCTGGACGGGGAAAATACCGTCCAAAGCGGCGTTTACCGTGCCGGCGTGGAGAAGAACGACGCTGACAGCTCCGGCAATCTGACCATCACCGACGAAACCGGAACCTCTGGCAGCCTGGAGGCCACCGGCGGCAATGGCGGTTCCGGCATCGGCGGCGGGTTTGATGGCAGCGGCAGCAACATCACCATCACCGGCAGTGCGGAAGTGACCGCTAATGGCGGCATTGGCGGTTCCGGCATCGGCGGCGGCAGTTGGGGCAGCGGCAGCGACATCACCATTACCGGCAGCGCGGAAGTCACCGCCACCGGCGGCAATAGCGGTTCCGGCATTGGCGGCGGTGCTAGTGGCAGCGGCAGCGACATCACCATCAGCGGCAGCGCCCAGGTGGAGGCCACCGGCGGCGATAGCGGTTCCGGCATCGGCGGCGGCTATAATTGGAACGGAAACGGCACCGGCAGCAATATTACGGTCTCCGGGGATGCCCAGGTGAAAGCCCAGGGTGGTAATGGGAATTATTATAACGGATCGGGTTTCACGTATGGCGCGGGCGCGGCTATCGGTGATGGCGGCGGAAAAACATATGGCAACCACCCGGAAGAAGTCAAAGGCAAGGATGCGGACGTGACCACCGACGCTCCGCAGGATGGCGATAGCTATGGCCTGTACGTTGGCGAGT
>JBJDYI010000074.1:0-11047 GCA_051867165.1 Faecousia sp.
TGTTGTAGATGATGGAGTAGCTGCCCACGAGACCTGCCAGATTGAAGGTCTTGCTGGGGGCGTACATGGCCACGGTGTTCATCCGGGCATACTCGCTGACGGACTGGGTTGGGATATGCTTGTATCCCGTCAGGATGATGTCGGACCAGATTTCGTCAGAGATCACGAAAACGTTGTGCTTCTGGTAGATTTCCATGGCTTTTTCCATTTCCCAGCGCTCCCAGACACGGCCGCAGGGATTGTGGGGAGAGCAGAAAATGGCAGCATGGATCTTGTTGGCCACGATCTTTTCCTCCATATCGGCAAAATCCATCCGCCAGATGCCCTTCTCATCCAGATACAGGGGGGAGTGGACGATGTGATAGCCATTGTTGGTCAGGGTCTTGGTGAAGCCGATATAAGTGGGGGAGTGAACCAGAACATTGTCACCCTTGGAGCAAAGCACCCCCAGGGCGCTGACCACACCGCCCAGGACGCCATTGGAATAACCGATGTGCTCCGGCAGCAGGCCTTTCACGCCGTTGCGGGTTTCATGCCAGCGGATGATGCTGTCGAAATACTCCTGCCGGGGGTTAAAATAGCCGTAGGTGGTGTGTTTTGTCCGTTCGATGATGGCCTCGGGAATGGTGGGGCAGGCAGGAAAGTTCATGTCGGCCACCCACATGGGGATCAGATCGAAGCCTTCCTTCGGCTGGCCGGGCGGGCAGTCCACTGCAATGGCATCCATACCCCGGCGGTCCAGGATGGTGGTAAAATCGTAGTTCATAGCTGGGCTCCTTTTGCTGGTTTTTTTGTATTATAGAAAACCGGAGGGAAAATAGCAAGCTTTTTCGACAAATAAAAAAGGCTTCCGCTGATGCGGAAGCCTTTGTGCCGATGCGGATTTCAGTCTGATCAAGAGACCGTATTAAAACCCAAAACCGCCGGGGACGGGGATGTTGGATATTTCCGGAGTATCGTAATAAGCGTACCAGATGGTATCGCCGGCGGACAGGCCGGACAGAATCTCGACGTATTCCCCGTCAGAAAGACCGGTGGTAACCTCCACAGGCTTTTCCAGAATCCCTTCTTTTTCGTTGCAGGCGGTATAGACGATGGTTTTTCCATCCTGCTCCACCAGGGCGGAAACAGGAATACTGAGGGCCTCATTGGCGGCATCCAGAGTCAGGAACGCGGAAGCATTCATGCCGGGCAGCATATCGCCGCTCTTGCTGAGGGTCAGCTTGGCGGTGAATTTGCTGCTGCCGCCTTCATTGGTGCCGGTGTTGCTGATGCTGGTGACCACGGCGGGGAAGGACTGGCCCGTCAGGGCTTCCACGGTGATGGTTGCCTCCTGGCCGGTGTACAGTTTGGCAATGTCCTGTTCATCAATGGAAATTTCCAGAGACATCTTCTCCTGGGAGGTGACGGAAGCCACGGTCAGGGTTTCCAGAGAGTAGGGCTCAAAGGAGGGCACCTGGGTGCCGCCCATGCCGCCCATCATACCGCCCATGCTGCCGGTGGTTGGCTGCTGGGTGGAGGTGTCGGTGCCATCGCCGGCGCTGCCGCCGGAACCGGCGGTGACTTTCAGCAGTTCGGTGCCGGTGTATACAACGATATCCCCTGCCGCAATGCCGGAATAGGTGGCTCCGGTGTATGTCATGGAAGTCATGGAGGACTCATCGGGGAGGGCCAGGCCGCCAAAAAAGCGGAGGGTTCCGGTGTAGGTATCGTTGCCCAGCAGAAGGGTTACCGAGTCTGCTTCCACACTGGTTACTTTACCAATGCGGCCGGTATAGGTAGGCTCAGAGGGGTCTGCGGGCTCGGAGGGGTCGGAAGACCCGGTGCTGTCGTCCCCGGTGGAAGGCCATTGCCCGTCCGGAAGCCAATCCGCTGTATTCGATTCCGCCGCATTGGGCTGGAAATTGCGCAGCAGCGTCACGGTCCAGGTGGGTGTGGTGGCTTGCGTGTTGTTGCTCAGCAGCTGCACCTGCCAGGCCTGTTCCGTTCCGGCAGCCAGCAGGAAGGCACCAGCTTCATCCACGCCGGTGACGACGCCGTCGCAGGGAGCGCTGATGACGCCGGAATCATACATCTGGAACAAATCATACATCAGTTCTTCGTATTCCTGCCGTTGGGCGATCAGAATCTGGAACTGGGTGGAGTAGTCGCTGACTTCCAGGGTGAACAGGCTCTTTCCGGCAGAGACGGTGGCGCCTTCCTTCACATTGACCTTGGAAATGGTGCCGTAATAGGCCGCGGCGTTCCAGGCGTTGTGGATGTACAGTGTACCGCTGCCCAGCGAGGCGCCTGCCTGCGTTGTGACAATGACTTCTTCGCCAATGGCATAGTCGTCGTCTTTCACGGACACAGTCAGCGTGCCGGCGGCGCAGGATTCCACTTTGCCGTTTATTTCGGTGCCGTCAGACAGGGTTACCAGAAGGGTGCTGCCGGTCTTCAGATCATCGGTACATGCCAGATCCACGGCCATGCGGCCATCCAGGGAAAGCACGGCCAGAGCACCATGCTCCAGCATGACTTCCCGAACGGAGTCACCCTTCTGGCCATACAGGATCTTCACCAGACCGCCGGCGTGGGCCTTTACTTCGTCTTCGTCGGAATCAGTTCCCGCATCCGCGATTTCTTCCGACAGATAGTCCAACGTCTCCTGTACGGCTACCAGGGCAGACTGAACGGACACTTTGTCCACCCGGGCGATTGGGTCGCCCTGCTTGACGCTGTCGCCATTACCCACCAGGTATTCGGTCAGTTTGACTTCTTCGGGAATGGTGAGTGCTTCGGTTGCCTCGCTGGACAGCAGACCGCCGCCAATGATCTGGGACTGAATGGTTCGATTTTCAGCGGTGGTGCGCAGCAAGCTGGCCTGGGGGCCATCCGCAGGCGCAGTGTTGCCGGCGATCAAAGGCATCACCGCCAGGACCACCACCATCAGGGCAAGAACTGCCCAGGTAATGTATTTTTTGAGTTGTTTTTTCTGATGTTTATCCATGGGTTATCCTCCGTAATGCAGGGCGTCGATGGGCTTCATTTTGGCTGCCTTGTTGGCGGGATAGAGACCAAAAACGACGCCGATGAGGAAACAGAAGACCACAGCGATGGCCACGACGGGCATATTCAGGGTAAAGACCATGTCCAGGCTCACCACCACGGTGTTGACAATCTGCAAAATGGCCCAGCTCAGGAAAATGCCCAGACAGCAGCCCATCATACACAGCACCACGGCTTCCATCAGGAACTGGGTCAGAATGGTCTGGCGGCTGGCGCCGATGGCCTTGCGAATGCCAATTTCCCGGGTCCGCTCGGTGACGGTAACCAGCATGATGTTCATGATACCGATGCCGCCGACAACCAGGGAAATGGCGGCAATGCCGCCCAGCATAACAGACAGCATAGAGGTGATGGAGCTCAGTGCCTCTTCCAGCACATCCTGGGAGGAGACATCAAAGGCATCCTCGTCCAGTTCAAAGCGGTTCATCAGCAGATCTGTCATGGTCGTTTCTGCTTCGTCCATGGTGTGGCCTGTTTCTGCGGCCACATAGAAGCTGGTGATTTCGTCGGTTATGGTGGTGGACAGGCGGATCAGAGAGGTGTAGGGGATATAGGCCATCATGGAACCGGAGCTGAGTACACCGGTCAGGGTGTCATCGTCATTGGAAAGAACACCCACGATGGTGAATTTCACATTGTTCAGGTTGACGGACTGGCCCACACAGTCGGTATAGCCGATGAGTTCTTCGGCGGCGGTCTCATTGAGAACGCAGACGTAGCTGTTGTTGTCCACATCGGTCTTTTTCAGCCAGCGGCCCATGGAAAGCTGCAGATTCTGGATTTCATAGTAGCCGAAGGTGGTGCCGTAGACGGTAACAATGCCGCTTTCCCCCTTGGCAAGGCCGGTCATGGAGTCACTGGCATAGGGGGCCATCAGGCCCAGGGTCTTTTCTTCGCTGCTCCACTGCTCCAGATCTTCCAGATGGATCGGCATCCCCTTGTCGTCCTCAATGGTGACGGTGAGCATGCTGCTGCCCAGACCGGAAACGGCATCGGTGACAGAGGTGGTGGCGCCGTTGACCAAACTCACGAGAACCACCAGTGCCATGACGCCGATGATGATGCCCAACATGGTCAGAACAGCACGCATTTTGTTGGAGCTGATGGAACGAAGGGCCATTTTTAAAGAGAGCATTACAGTGTCACCTCCCGGATCCGGCCATCCAGAATATGGATGCTGCGTTCGGCCTGTCTGGCCACATCGTTGTCGTGGGTGATAAGGACGATGGTGTTGCCCTGCCGGTGGAGCTCATGGAAAATATCCATGATCTCCTGGCTGGTTTTGGAGTCCAGCGCGCCGGTGGGCTCGTCGGCCAGAATCAGCTTGGGGTTAGTAACAATGGCCCGGGCAATGGCCACACGCTGCTGCTGGCCGCCGGAAAGCTCCGTGGGAAGGTGCTTGGCCCGGTTGGCAAGGCCCACCCGCTCCAGAGCGGCTTTGACCCGCTGAGCCCGCTCGGCCCGGGGAACCCGCTGATAGATCAGAGGCAGTTCCACGTTTTCCTCTGCGGACAGCTTGGGAATCAGGTTAAAGCTCTGGAACACGAAGCCGATTTTCTGATTTCGGATTTTGGCCAGCTCATTTTCGGAATAGGCCTCAATGGGCAGGCCGTCCAGTAAATAGGTTCCGGCATCGGCCACATCCAGGCAGCCGATGACATTCATCAAGGTGGATTTGCCGCTGCCGGAGGGACCGATGATGCTGACAAATTCATGGGGATAGATATGGAGACTGGCATGGTCCAGGGCCCGAACCCGCTCATCACCCACCAAATAGACTTTGCACAGGTCGTTGATGTCAATCATAGCACTACCTCTTAGCCGCGGCCGCCGGGCATACTGCCGGGCGCTCCGCTGGGCATGCCGCCCTGGGGCCGGTTGCCCCGGTCATTGCTGCCGAAGCTGCCGCTGGGTGCACCGCCCATATTGCCCATGGGTGACATGCCGCCGCCCATATTGCCCATACCGCCAAAGAAGAACTCTTTGCTTTCGGTATAGTAAACAGTATCGCCGGCCTTCAGTCCGGAGGTGATTTCCACATAGTTATCGTTGGAAAGACCGGTGACCACATCCACACGGCCGCCATATTCTTGGGTCTCCTCGTCATAAGACGTGTAGACGTAAGCGCCGGTACTGGTATAATGCACGGCATCGGCAGGTACCAGCAGCGCGTTTTCCACACCCTGAATCCGTACATCCACGTCAGCGCTCATACCCGGCAGCATGCCGTCCAACTTGTCCAGGGTGATGACGGCGGTATAGGAGCCGTCAGCGGCGGTTTTGTCAATTTCCGTCACAATGCCGGTGAGAACATCTTCCGTGACAGAACCGACGGTAACACTGGCTTCCTGGCCCAGCTCCAGAGAGAGAATATCGCTTTCGTCCACGCTGATGGTGACAGACATACTCACATCCGGCGACAGGGTCAGCAGATCGGTAATGGTTTCATCTTCCTCCAGATCGTCCAGAGTCACCACGGAGAAAATGCTGCCGGAGACAGGCGCGGTCATGCCGCCGAACTTCTGAATATTCAGCAGCTCCAGCAGGGTTTCTTCCGCATCCTTTCTGTTCCGCAGCAGGGTATCATAGGCGGCGCTGAAGCCGGTGTCCTTCAGGGTAAACAGAACGGTATTTTTGGAAACCTTGGCGTTCAGCTTGCTGTGGACGGTGCGTACGGATCCCGCGAAGCCGGTAACCATCAGCGGGCTGTGGATGTACAGTTCGGCGGATCCCACTTCTGTGCCGTCGGCGGCAAAGACGGTTGCCGTCTCGCCGTTTTCGGGACCGTCATCGGTGACGAGAATAGTGGCAACGCCGTTGATCAGAGACTCCACGCTGCCGGTGTGTTCTTCACCGCCGGCCAGGCGAACCGTGACCTTCTCGTTTTCCTGCAAAGAAGTGGTCTCAAGATCCAATGCCATGTAGCCATCCAGGGAAAGCACCGCCAGAGCGCCGTTTTCTACCATGATGTCAGAAACGTTGTCTCCCGTGGCGGCGTATAGAATCTTCACACGGCCGGGGACACCGGCTGTAATACGGGTGCTGGCTTCGTCGTCGTCGGCGTCGTAAATCTGGCCATCCAGGTCCTCAATCTCGCTGTGGAGCTTCACCAGGGCGGAACGAACAGTGGACATATCCGCTGTGGCCAACAGCTGGCCGGCTTCCACGGTGTCGCCGTTTTCCACCAGAATTTCGGTCAGTTCCACACCATCGGGAATGGTGAGCGCCTCCGCATCCACGTTGGACAGAATACCGCTGCCGGAAACCAGGGTGCTGATGGTGCCGGTTTCCACCACTTCGGACAGCACATCCGTATTGGAAGTGGCGAATCGCTGCCGCACCTGCCGCTGCAGAATCGAGACACCTGCCACCAGCACGATGGCCAGCACCAGAAGAATGATGGCGATGGTGCCAATCAGCTTTCGGCGTTTTTTCTTTTTGGATTTGCCCAGGGCTTCAAACAGGGCATCATCCCGCCGTTTTAATTCCTCCATGCCGTTTACGGCCTTGGGAGATTCATTGTCTTGTTTGTTCATAAAAGAATCCTTCCATTTCTCCAGACTGATGATGCTGTCATTATAAAGCGATACGCTGAACGGAGGCTGAAGAAAACATGATGGAGCCATGAATAAAGTGTAAATAAAAGGCCCAGCATGCGATTGCATACTGAGCCTTGCATTGTGTTTGAGGAGTTAGCCTTCCGCGATTTCCTTCACAGCGGCGATGGCGGCATCCACCTCTTCCTCCGTGGAGAACCAGGAGAAGCTGAACCGGACAGCCCCCTGCTCCTGGGTGCCCAGGGCATAGTGCATCCGGGGGGCGCAGTGAGCGCCGGGACGGGTGGCAATGTCAAAACATTCGGCCAGCTCATCGGAGACAGCACTGGAATCATAGTCGTGGATGTTAAGGCTAACCACGGCCGTCCGGGGATGGCCCTCGGAGAAATCGCCATAGACCCTGACGCCGGGCAGGTTCACCACACCGTTGTAAAACCGCATCATCAGCTTGTGCTCGTGGTCGGCGATGGTCTGAATACCGGTCTCCTTCAGAAAATCCAGGGCAGCGGACAGCCCCATGATGCCATGGCTGTTCTGGGTGCCGGCTTCCAGCCGGGTGGGGTATTCCTCCGGCTGAACCTTGCTGTAAGAGTGGATGCCGGTGCCGCCCACCTTAAAGGGACGAATGTCCACGCCTTCCCGGATGCAAAGACCGCCGGTACCCTGGGGACCGTACAGACCCTTATGGCCGGTGAAGCAGAGTACGTCGATGTTCATCCGTTCCATGTCGATGTCCACGCAGCCGCCGGTCTGGGAGGCATCCACAATCAGCAGCAGATCATGGGCCTTGGCGATGGCGCCGATTTTGTGCAGGTCCAGAATTTCACCGGTGAGGTTGGAGGCATGGGTACAGACGATGGCACGGGTCTCCGGCCGGATCAACCTTTCAAAGTCCCCATAGTTCACCAGACCCTGCCGGTTGGCGGGAACGAAGCTGAGGGAGACACCCTGCTGCTCCATGAAATACAGAGGCCGCAGCACGGAGTTGTGCTCTAAGTCCGTGGAGATCACATGGTCTCCGGGATTCAGCAGACCCCGGATGGCAATGTTCAGCGCCTCTGTGGAGTTGGAGGTAAAAATCACATGGTCCGCCCGCTGGCAGCCAAACAATTCCGCCAGCTTCCGGCGGGTGTCGTAGACTGCCCGGGAGGCCTTCAGGGCCGTGCCGTGGGCGCCCCGGCCGCCGTTGCCCATGGAATTCAGGGCTTCCACCATGGCGTCGATGACGCACTGGGGCTTGTGCTGGGTGGTGGCGGCATTGTCAAGATAGATCATGGGTCGATCTCCTTTCTGTTCAGGCGTAACGATGCATTTGCCCGCCGGAGGCGGGCAAATGGTGATGTCAAGGGATGTTATCCCCACAGCTCCAGGACAGCCATGGCTTCCCAGCGGATGCCGGCTGCTTCCAGGCTGGCGGTGAAGGCTTCTTTTTCTTCCGGCTGGGTTTTCCAGGCCAGGCCGCAGCCGGCGTGGATCTCCCGGGGGATGGGGATCAGGCGGCCGGGAAGACCATGCTCCTGGCAGTAGCGCTCCATGGCCATGGCGTCAGAGGTGGCGGCAAAGGTGACCACCAGGGCAGGCTTTTTCTGTCGCATCAGGGCTTCACCACCAGGTCAGCCTGGGTCAGCTTTTCTACGATGGCGTACATATTGGTAACCTCACCAACGGCCAGCTTGTCAGACAGATTGTAGTAGTTCAGGCAGGTGCCGCAGGTCATAATCTCCACGCCCTGCTCGGCCAGATTCTTCAGGTCCTCCAGGGAGGCGGAACCTTCGGTGGTCAGGGTAGCGCCGCCGTTGTAGAACAGCACGGTGGTGGGCAGCACATCCTGCTGGGTCAGGGCGAAGATGAAGCCCTTCATCAGCACACCGCCCAGTTCCTCATGGCCGCGGCCCATCTTGTCGGAATCAATGGCGACGACAATGTTCTTCTTGCGGCCGGCAGGCACGGCGCAGACCTCGGGAATGTCCTCCACGCCGGTGGCAGCGGCAGCTTCACCGATTTCCAGGGTGACGGTGTATTCGGCGGGGCCGTTCTTTTCGGACTTGAAGGCGTAGCCCTTCTGTTGGGCCATCTTGCCCAGGTTCTGGACAGCGATTTCGTTGTCCACCTTCACTTCCACGATGCCGGAGCCGCCCAGCTCCTTGATGGCGTTCTTGGCCTTAACCACGGGCAGAGGGCAGGTATCGCCGATGGCGTTTACATACTTGATCATAGCAGTTTCCTCCTGAATCATTTTTTGTTTATTTATTTGGATGTGGTAACAATAATTTCTTTCGGGCCGGGTTCCATCATTTCACCCACGATGGCAGAGGGGACACCCAGGGCCTGAATGTCGGCCAGCAGGGCATCCGCCTGGTGGGCGGGCAGCACGATCAGCAGGCCGCCGGAACTCTGGGGATCGTACATGATTTCCTGCATGGCAAAGGAGATGTCCTTGTCGAACTGCACATGACGGCCCACATGATTCCGGTTCTGCTGGGCAACGGCGGTGAGCAGGAACTCGTCGGCGTAGTCCAGAGCTTCGGGGAATACAGGAAGCTGGTCGGCATAGACCTTGCAGGTCAGCTTGCCGTCCACCATCTCATGCAGGTGGCCCAGGAAGCCGAAGCCGGTAATGTCGGTGCAGCCGTGGATGTCGTACTTTTTGCAGCACTGGGCCGCATACTTGTTGAGAGAGGTCATGGAGTCAATGGCGGCGTCCATGGCTTCCTGGGTGGCTTCGCCCACCCGGTGGGCGGTGCTGATGATGCCCACACCCAGCTTCTTGGTGATGATCAGCTTGTCGCCGGGATGACCGCCGTTGTTGGCGTAGATCTTGTCGGGATGAACCACGCCCATCACGGACAGGCCGTACTTGACGTCCACATCATTGATGGAGTGGCCGCCCACCAGCACGCCACCGGCTTCGATGACCTTTTCGGAACCGCCCCGGAGAATTTCACCCAGCATATTGATGTCCCAGCTCTGGGGGAAGCAGACGATGTTCATGGCCGTCTTTACTTCACCACCCATGGCGTACACGTCGCTGAGGGCATTGGTGGCGGCGATTTTGCCGAAGATGTAAGGATCGTCAACCATGGGCGGGAAAAAGTCCACGGTCTGGATCACGCCGATGTCATCGGAAACTTTATAGACAGCTGCATCATCGGCACTGTCGAAGCCGATCAGCAGATTGGGATCAAACTTGCACTTGGGCAGCTTGCTCAAAACATGGCTCAGGACCCCTGGGCCTAATTTTGCGCCTCAGCCGCCGTTTTTGCAGAATACAATTTTTTCATCCATGTAGAAAAATGCTCCTTTCGCAGCACTATAAATAATGGTTGTCTAATAAAGAGAATACCACATTCCGACAGGGTTGGCAAATCGGGAAAACCGATGAATCCTAAAGAAAATATTTATAGAAACGATAAATAACAGGCACACGAAGAAACTGTCGGTTTGCAGATAGGCCGGAGGGAGGCGGCTGTGACGGATGAAAACAACCGGCCTGCAAAAAGAAACAGGAAAGGTGTCCCGGCAAGCAGGGTGCTTTCTGCAAAAAATATCATCCCATCTATGACAATGAGGAAAGGAGCTGGATAATATATACAAATTCCAAATGATTTTTTGTATATGATAGCCATGATATATCTCTCGTACATGGACAGTCATCCATCCTTTGTGGTCATTTTGACCACAAAGCGGATGAAATCTCTGCCCAAAACAGGCGGTTTCTGAAAAAGTGTACAAACTTTGAACGGAGGACAGGATTCGTCTTGCAAAAATGGATATCATTGGCTATAATGGGTATGCTGCTTAACTTTAATTCGATAAAGAGAAAAAGTTTGGCAGTGACCAAGCTATTTCCGCAACGTATTGACGCTGAAATAGGAATTCATTTTGGAGGTAAGAAAAATGAAAAGACTCGTAACTCTGCTTCTGGCTCTGGTCATGGTCTTCTCTCTGACTGCCTGCGGCGGCAAGACTGCTGAGGCCGGCTCCGACTACAAGATCGGTATCGTCACCGGTACCGTTTCTCAGGGCGAAGAAGAATATCAGGCCGCACAGAATCTGAAGGCCAAGTACGGCGACAAGGTTGTCACCGCTACTTATCCCGACAACTTCTCCACCGAAACCGAGCAGACCATCGCCACTGTGACCAACATGGCCGCTGATCCCGATGTGAAGGCCATCGTTTTCGTGCAGGCTGTTCCCGGCGCTGCTGCTGCCATCAACAAGGTCAGAGAAACCCGCGACGACATCCTGTTCATCTGCGGCGTTGCTGCTGAGGACCCCGCTGTTATCGCTGCCGCTTCCGACATTGTCATGCTGGTTGACGAAATCGCCATGGGCAACACCATCATTGAGCAGGCTGCCAAGATGGGCGCCAAGACCTTCGTGCACATCTCCTTCGAGCGTCACCTGGGCTACGCTACCATCTCCGCCCGTCAGGCTCTGTT
>JBJDYI010000075.1:0-2923 GCA_051867165.1 Faecousia sp.
GCCCGGTTCCGAAAAAGAATCTCTCCGCTTTCTGTAAGGACCACTGTTAAGTCCCCATCCGAGTATTTGGCTGTATTTGAAAGAATATTGCTGAGTATCCGCTGCAGGGCCGTATGATCCAGTGTCCTTTTGACATCCGTCTCGGGTATTTGGATTTCCGGCACGATTCCCCGCTCTGAAAGCATTCCATAGGCACCGGCCAGAGCAATTTCCAGCTCGCTTTTCAGGGAGAGGTTTGCGGGATTGATATCATCACAGGCCGAGGTGATGACGGAATACTGAAACAGTTCTTCCGTCAGTCGCTTCAATGCTTCTGCTCGTTCCCGGATGACGGTCAGATATCTGTGCCCCTTCTCGTCTGTGGGCACCGCTTCCATCAGCTCCAGATAGCCGCTGATAGCAGCAAGGGGCGTCCGAAGGTCATGGGCGATATTGGTGACCGCATTTTTCAGTTCCTGATTCCCTTGCTGTAATTTCAGTCGTTCCTTCCGAAGCTGCTTCAATTCCTGATTGATGAGAAGTGCCAGACGCCGGATTTCAGGATCCGGGATAGAGACAGACACTGTCGTATTGGTATCCATGGACAGCTTTTCCGAGAAATCCCGGGCGATGTTCCGTATGTTGTTTCTGAGGGAAAGAATATACAGTAATTCCGCAATCGCAATGATCAAAAGAATGACAATTGCCCCGATGAACACAAGCTGCATATTCTCTCCCTCTTTTCCTTATTTCAAATCCTTCCGCCGGAATATCAACACCCCAGCACCGGTCAAAACCACAAGCCAGCCGATATCATAAAAACACATTTTACTGAGGTTGTCTGTTACTTGCCCCGAAATCTGCAAGGCCTGTCCGCCGGGGGTGAAGTCCATGAGGAAGTTGTAAACCGCCCGTTTGGGGCTTCCCTCCGGGATGTAATTGGGGTTCGGTTCCATCTCCCCGGCATAGGACACTTCCCCGGAATCCGATAGGATGATTTCCGGCCCGTAAAACTCCGGCTCGTCCAGCATGGATTTCACCACGATCCCCTGCATTACCAGAAGCAGGGCACAGAGGATACAAACCACCGCCGAACTGGCCTTGTTTCCCAGAGTCATGGTCAGCAGGGCAAAGATCGCCGAAAAGACGGCCAGCTCCAAAAACATAGCAAGATACAGGCACAGGTACACCCATAGCGGGTTTGCGTGTTCCATCAGGATCACGCCGGGAATCAGATAGGCCGCCGTCCAGACGGTTATCAGGAGCCAGCCCGCGATGACCGAGGTAATCAGCATGGACAGATAGACAGCCGCGCGGTGATGCCCTACGACTACCTTGTTTCGGATGGTTCCGTCGCTGTATTCGCTTCCAACAAACAGGGGAACCACTGCCGCAAGTGCAAACACGCCCAAAGCTGCGAAGGAAAATAGTCCGCCATCGAAATACGGCGTATCCATCTCAATAATCGAAGCACGATACGTCATGAAGATCTCGAACAGCCCGATCACGGCCACCAGGGCGGCTGCGATCTGAAACGCTCTGTTTTTCAAAAGCCGTTTGAGATTGGGCAGAAGCAGATTAGTCATGGCCGGCACCTCCCAGCAGATTCAGATAAAAGCTCTCCAGGCTCTCATCCTGTTCGGTTGCTTTGAGAATTTTGCAGCCAAACTCCTTTGCGGTCTCAGTGAGGTCATAGATGGTGATCTCATCAAAGATGTCCGCCTGGGAATCGGAAACGACCTGATAGTGTAATTGCAGCGCTTCCATGGTTTTGGAGAGGCCCGTCATGTCGGATACCGTCACCCGGAGCTTCTTGGCACATTTGTCCTCCAGCTCCGCCGCGCTGATCTCTTTCACCATATGCCCCCTGTCGATAAACCCATAGTGAGTGGCCAGCTTGGACAGCTCGTCCAGGATATGGCTGGAAATCAGAACGGTAATGCCATGCTCCCGGTTCAACTTCAAAATCAGCTCCCGAACCTCAATGATGCCCTGGGGGTCGAGACCGTTGATGGGTTCATCCAGCACGAGAAAGTCCGGATTTCCCGCAAGGGCAATGGCGATGCCCAGTCTCTGCCGCATACCGAGGGAAAAATCCTTTACCTTCTTCTTTCCGGTGTCACCCAGTCCCACAAGCTCCAGCAGTTCGTCAATCCCGTCAAATCCGGGCTGCCCGAGAATCTGATACTGCTGTTTCATGTTATCCCGGGCTGTCATATCCAGATAAATGGACGGAGTCTCCACCACCGCGCCCATCCGGCGGCGGGATTTTCGGATCTGCTGGCTTGAATTCTCGATGCCGTAGAGGCGGTAGCTTCCACCGGTGGGGAACTGTAACCCCGTGATCAGACGGATCAGGGTTGTCTTTCCGGCACCGTTTTTGCCTACAAAGCCATAGATGGCTCCTTTCGGCACATGCATGTTTAGATTGTCAAGGGCTTTGTAATGCTTATAAGTTTTGCAAAGCCCTTCTGCTTCCAGCACATATTCCATATGTGCAGCACCTCCTTTTGTAGATGAGTTCATTCTACCTGCAAAAGGTTGAGAAATCGGATAAGAAAACCGTTGAGAAATGGTTGAGAATCATTCCGTGGCAAACTTAAAACCGATTCCCCAGACGGATTCGATGTATTCCTTGCCCCCGGTCTCCCGCAGTCTGGTGCGTAGATGACTGCTTGTGGTCCCCTTAACGGGCAAAAAACCATTTGGCTTCAAACAAATCGAACCGGTCTACTTTATCTCTTGCATTTGTTTCAGAAGCTTTGCAATACTCATATGTAATGAGCTGGGCACGATATCGCGACACTCTGTCTCCATGATTCTGCACGGATCCAATCAACATATTGTAATATTCAGAATAGCCTGCACCAATCTTGGCATCTATTCTGTCTTTCAAATCAAAGCAACCATCAGAGAGCACGCCCCGGATAAACTCCGGATCACA
>JBJDYI010000076.1:0-2920 GCA_051867165.1 Faecousia sp.
GTACAACTTTGCCGCCTCCTGTTTCATAAGTTCTGGGACTATTGTATCACAAAATAGAAGGTGATACAATAGTCCCAGATGAATTTTAAGGAGGTTTTCTTATGGAAACGATCATGCAAGGTTGGCTATCCATTTGGCTGTATGTGATGGCAGGCATCGGAATTTATCTGAGCTGGCTGGCATACAAGAACCGCAGGAAATGGGACAAGATCAATCTTTACTGCACACTGGCGATTGTGGTGCTGGTGCTGCATGTGCTGGAGGAGTGGGTGCTGCCCGGCGGCCTGCACTATTCCTACAACATAAACCATGGCTCTGTCTTTCTCAGTAAATATCCAATGAACCGACTAACCGATATGATTACCAACTTCGGCGCGGTGGTCATTGGCTGCATCGTGCTGAAGGTGTGGGGCTTCCGGAAACCGGCGGGCATCGCCATTATGCTGTTCTCCGCCGCAGAGGTGGTTATGCACATCGGCATCGGAATCCAGGACATGAAGATTTTCGGCGAATACGGAATGAACATCCTGTATTCTCCCGGTCTGATCACCTCTCTGTTTGGCTTCCTGCCAGTCAGCGTTGGGCTTGCCATCGAACTGCTTAAGAAGAAGGAAAAACGTCCGAAGCTCAAACAATGGATTATGGCTGTAGCCGCGATAGGGGTATTGGGTTTCCTGCTGATCAATCTGCCGGAAACGCTGCTTAGCAGCGAAGATACACCCTATGAATTCACTGACCGCGGCTTCTATGAGCCGTATGGCGAACAGTATGAACTGGACAATGGCGCTGCGTATTTTGAAGCAGGTAAATAATTCAGAGGAGGGAAAACCATGGCAAACAAACGCATGCTGCTGCATGACAAATACGGCAACCCTCTGGATGTACCGGTTCGGGAAGCCCACCCTGTTACGGCAGACCGGGTTCGCTATCCCGGTTTCAAGCAAGAAACACTGCTTTTGAAAAAGGGTAGTATCCGCAGCAAAGGATATATGCCTCTGCCCTGCGATATCATCCTGGAGCGGGATGTGGAAATTGTTCTGAGAGACGGCACCAAAATTTACACAGACGTATTCCGCCCGGCGGATGACGGCAAGCATCCGGCTCTTCTGGCGGTCAGCCCTTACGGCAAGGAAATCGGCGGTCAGTGGCTGGACGACATCCCCGGACGCTCCGGCGTGCCCAAGGGAGCCACCTCCGGCCTGCACAAATTTGAAGCCCCCGACCCCGCCTATTGGTGCAATCACGGTTATGCAGTGGTCAATCCCGACTTGCGTGGGGCCAACCATTCGGAAGGCGTGATCTTATATTTTGGACACCAGTATGCGCTGGATGGCTGCGACATTATCGAATGGATTGCGAAGCAGCCCTGGAGCAATGAAAATGTGGGCATGAGCGGCAATTCCTGGCTGGCGATCTCCCAATGGTTTATTGCCGCCGAACGTCCCGAACATCTGAAAGCCATCGCTCCCTGGGAAGGTCTGAACGATGCCTACCGGGAAGTGGGCACCCGCGGCGGAGTCCCCAAAACAGAATTTGTCAATCTTCTTTCCAATACATACGCCTCTACAGCGGACGGCGGAATTGAAGATTGCATCCAGGCTATGGAAGAGCATCCCGTTATGGATGCCTACTGGCAGGACAAGATTGCGGATCTGGAGCAGATCGAGATTCCTGCCTATGTTGTTGCCAGCTACACCAACACCATTCACACCCTGGGCACCTTTGAAGGCTACCGCCGCATTTCTTCAAAGGAGAAATGGCTTCGTGTCCACGATAACAATGAGTGGAAGGATTTCTATACGCCTGAGAATGTGGAGGATCTGCGGCGATTCTTTGACCATTATCTCAAAGGGGTGGACAACGGCTGGGAGAAAACGCCGAGGGTACGGCTGGCTCTGCTGAATCCCGGTGGAAAAAACATCCTTAACCGCGTGGAAGAAGACTGGCCCTTACCGGAAGTGCAGTATCAAAAACTCTATCTGAACGGTGAAAACCACTCTCTGCAATGGTCTCCCGTTCAGGCGGAAAGCGTCTGTGTCTATGATTCCGATGCCAAAAAGCCCAGAATTGTCTATAAGCTGAAGGCACAGGAGGACTTTACCTTCTGCGGCTACATAAAGCTCCGGCTTTGGGTATCCCCCTTGGATCACGATGATATGGATCTGGAAGCCTGCCTGGAAAAGCTGACCCCTCTGGGCACAAGTTATCCGGATATGCCCACCAGCGCCCGGCGGGCTGTGGGCAACATCCGTCTTTCCCTTCGGGAACTGGACCCAGCGCGCAGCACCGAAGAACTGCCCTATCAGACCATGGCCCATATCCAGAAGGTCCAGCCCGGACAGATTGTCCCTGTGGACATCTGCATCTGGCCTATGGGAATGGTGTTCCGAAAAGGCGATGTGATGCGCCTGACGGTCTCCGCCTATAAAACCCCGCCGGTGGACGGCCCCATGTCCGCGGTTTTCGGCAGCGCCAAGATCACCGTTCCGAAGGAAGGCTATACCTACATGCCGGGCAGCAAGGTGGAGATGGTCACCCTGGGCGGCAATTCCAAGGAGATCCCTGCAAGTGCCGTCCGCAAGACGCTTCCCGGAGATGTAAACAAAGGCCGTCACGCAATTTATTCCGGCGGACAGTATGACAGCTTCCTATATCTGCCGGTCTTGCTGGATAAGAAATCCATTTGAAGGAGGGACTGTTATGTGGCGTTGGTTTGTGGAAAAGGGATGGCTGTACTGCATGGTGGCCATGGGCATTACCCTGACCGTGCAGCTGATCGTCCATTGGAAGGACTGGGATTTCCTGCGCAAGATGGGAGCATTTACAGTCATCGTACTGGTGTTCCACGTCATGGAGGAGTGGGTGATGCCCGGCGGCTTCCACTATTATTACAACATTTCTTCCGATGCCATCCTGCGGG
>JBJDYI010000077.1:0-2918 GCA_051867165.1 Faecousia sp.
GCGGGACGCTCGGGGTTCAGGGAGTGCTTGCGGAACTCAGCCACAGCCTCCATATTGGTCATTTCTTTCAGGTCCTCGTAATCCCAGATGGCGATCTTCTGGATCTCATGGGAGGTACGGAAACCGTCGAAGAAGTTGATGAAAGGAACCTTGCCTTCGATGGCAGCCAGGTGAGCAACAGCGCCCAGGTCCATAACTTCCTGCACATTGGTCTCAGCCAGCATGGCGAAACCGGTCTGACGGCAGGCGTAGACGTCGGAGTGGTCACCGAAGATGTTCAGAGCCTGAGCAGCGACGGTACGGGCGGATACATGGAATACGGAGGGCAGCAGTTCACCGGCGATCTTGTACATATTGGGGATCATCAGCAGCAGACCCTGAGAAGCAGTGTAGGTGGTGGTCAGGGCACCGGCGGCCAGAGAGCCATGGACGGTACCGGCAGCACCAGCTTCGGACTGCATCTCAACGACCTTTACGGTGTCGCCAAAGATGTTCTTGCGGCCAGCGGCGGCCCACTGGTCAACATTGTCGGCCATGGGGCTGGAGGGGGTGATGGGGTAGATGCCAGCAACCTCAGTAAAGGCATAGCTGACGTGGGCAGCAGCGGTGTTGCCGTCCATAGTCTTAAATTTTCTTGCCAAAATAAAATACCTCCTAAAGTATTCAAATTTCGTCCTGATTATCATATCACTTCCTGTCGGATTTGTAAAGTCGTTAAAATTACCAGTAATAATGGTTCTATCATATCAAATAATAAATAATCTTCAAAAAGGTTGCCTTTTTCAAAAAATGGGCCCCTTCGTTCCGGGATAAAAAAGGATTGTGTTTTTCGGGAAAATGCAGTATGATAAGCAGGTAAAATGTAAAAGGATACGCTGGGGGAGAGGATAACATGATCTGCAGCATACAAACCCTGGGATTGACCGGCCTCCGGGGCAGCCTGGTGACGGCGGAATGTTATATTTCCAATGGCCTGCCGGGCTTTGATATCGTCGGCCTGCCGGATGCCGCTGTGAAGGAGGCCCGGGAACGGGTCCGGGCGGCTGCAAAGTCCAGCGGCCATGCCTTTCCTGTCAGCCATATTACGGTTAATCTGGCTCCGGCCAGTCAGAAAAAGACCGGGACGCATTATGATCTGCCCATTCTGGTGGGGATTTTGGCAGCTGCCGGCAGTGTCCGGCGGCCGAAAAGCACCAGTGCTTTTGTAGGAGAGGTAGGGCTGGATGGCTCGGTGCGCCGGGTTTCCGGTGTGCTGCCCATGGCCATTGCAGCCCGGGAAGCTGGGATCCAATATCTCTTCGTGCCTGCGGAAAATGGGGCGGAAGCCACGCTTGCCCGGGGCCCCAAAATCATCCCGGTCCAAAATGTGCAGCAGCTGGCCGCTGTGCTGAACGGGGAACTTCCCTTTCAGGAGGAACCGTTGTGGCAGCCCAGTCCGGTTGAGGCGCATCTGCTGGATTTTAAGGATGTGCTTGGCCAGGAGAATGTGAAGCGTGCCCTGGAAGTGGCGGCAGCCGGCAGCCATAATGTGCTGCTCATCGGCCCGCCTGGCTCCGGCAAGAGTATGCTCAGCAAGCGCCTGCCCTCAATTTTACCGGATATGACCTGGGAAGAATCTCTGGAGGTCAGTGAGATATATTCGGTTATGGGTCTGCTGACGGCACAGAATCCTCTGATCACCACCCGTCCCTTCCGAGCACCCCACCATACCGTGTCCAATGCCGGTCTTGCCGGCGGCGGCAGCAATCCCCGGCCCGGTGAGATTTCCATGGCCCACCGGGGGGTTCTGTTTCTGGATGAATTGCCGGAATTTCACAAGGACACCCTGGATATGATGCGCCAGCCTCTGGAAGATGGTCAGGTCACCATTTCACGGGTTTCCGGCACGGTGACCTATCCCGCCGAATGTATGCTGGTGTGCGCCATGAATCCCTGTAAGTGCGGTTGGTATGGGGATCCCTCTGGCCGGTGCCGCTGCTCTGACGCGGCTGTGGAAAAATACCGCAGCCGGATTTCCGGCCCAATGCTGGACCGAATCGACATTGTGGTGGAGGTGCCGGCGGTTCATTTTGAGGATCTGCGCAGCCGTCAGGAAGCGGAACCTTCTTCGGAAGTCAAAAAACGGGTCAATGCTGCCCGGGATATCCAGAACAGGCGGTTTGGCACCGGAGGAATGTGCAACGCCCGGATGGGTCCGGAGGAAATGCGGAAATTCTGCGATCTGGGAGAGGAAAGCACCCGGCTTATGAAGGACGCTTTTGAAGCCATGGGGCTGACGGCCCGGAGCTACGACCGTATCTTAAAGGTGGCCCGAACCGTAGCCGACCTGGAGGGCAGCGATACCATTGAGCCCCATCATATCGCCGAAGCCATCCAGTACCGGGCGGTGAATTTAGGAAACCGCTAGTTTTCGGACAATGTATGTACATGCGTGCGGGAGCGGCCAATGGCTGCCTGCTGGAATGGCCATTCTGTAAACCTTGGCCTGGATTCTATGCACGCCCCGACATATACACCATGACAGGTAAAAATAAAGGAGAATTTATGAAAGAAATCTTTTTGTTAAAGCTGGGGGAAATTGTCCTGAAGGGCGCCAACAAGCGCCAGTTTGAATCCCGGCTGCGGCAGAATGTCCGCCGTCGTATGAAAAAGTACGGCAACTTTGATGTCTATCTCATGCAGTCCACCGTCTATGTGGAGCCTATGGATGACGAATGTGACGTGGACGGCGCCTGGGAGTGCTGCCGCAGCATCTTCGGTGTGGTGAGCCTGTGCCGCTGCCGTCCCTGTGAGAAGAATCTGGATGCCATTTTTGAGGCCATTGAAAATTATCTGGGGGACGACCTGGATTGCGCCGGGTCTTTCAAGGTGGAGTCCAAGCGTTCCGACAAGCGCTTCCCCCTGACCTCCATCCAGCT
>JBJDYI010000078.1:0-2894 GCA_051867165.1 Faecousia sp.
CGGCCTTTGAAACCGGTGTGCAGATGTTGTAAAGCCCCTGCGCACCGAGCCGCCCGGTGTTGACAAGCCCGCTGTTGGTCAGGACATAGGAGACAAAGCCGGAGCAGTCAAAGGAGGTTTCGGGGTTGGAGCCGCCCCACACATAGGGATAGCCCAGGTATTTCTCCGCCTCCGCAAGCAGTGTCGCAAACCGCTCATCGCTCAGATACTCCGCAGGAACCTCATAATCGCTGGGAGGGTTGGTGACATATTTGTCCACATAGCCGGATGAGGGGAACAGGTCTTCCCGGTTGCCCAGCACAGACATATAGGTGGCGTACATGGATAGCTCGTCCTGCCCCATGATATAAACGGGGACATGGCTGAGATTGAAGTTTTCCAGCGTCACATTGCAGATGTAATAGGAGTACGGGACCTGAACGGTGTACTCATAGTCCTCTTCATAGCTTTCGCCGGTGTCCGGGTCTGTGACCGTCCTCGTGCCTGTGCGGGTTTCTGTCCGGTATCGGGTTTCCACGATGACCTCTTCGGTGAGGATGTACTGCTTCTCAAAAAGCATTTCGAGCGTTCCCTGAACCTCGGAGAGCGTCCATTCGCCTTCATGAAGGGCAGAAAGAATGGAGATCAGCACATAGGGGTCATGCTCGATGTCATCCAGATCGAAGTGATACTCGTCATAATTGTGGGTTGCTTCGTAGTTGTCCAGCTTCGCTTGCAGCTCTGCCTCCATCCGGCAATACTGTTCCTCAGCCCCCAGCATGGCATCGTCCTCGCTGAGATAGGAGGACGCGATCACCGCCTGACCGGTAGAGGAAAACATTGCAGTGCATGAGCTGACACCGGCAGCAAGCAGAACGAGAATGCCAATCCCCACACCGAACCAGATGAAATACTTCTTGTTCTTGGAGAAGAACTCTTTCACCTTATCGGCGGCTTTCTCACCGGTTTTCTTGGCCGTGGAAGCAGTCGCGGTTCCGGCAGTCTGCGTTCCGGCCTTTCGAGCCGCCGCGTACTCCTGCTTGATCTGCTGCTTCTGATAGTGCCTGTTCATGTTCCGCTGCTTTTTCATCTCAGGATGTTCCTGCTGGGTCTTTTCATAGTGCAGCTTCGTGTCGGCAATCACAGCCTCATGTTCCAGCTTGGACACCTTCTCATAGGGCTTGTTTGCCTGATTCTGCCTGTGATGGCTGTAATGACGGGCAGCGGATTCCGCAAGGATTTCGGTCTTGTGGGCAGCTTCCACAGCAGAGTTGTCCTGCTCGGCCTCGTGGATTTTGCCGTGAACGACGGCAGCAAGGGAGTCTCCAACCTTATTTACCGTCTTTTTCGTCTCGAATTGGAGCTTACTCGGCTGCTTGGGAGGCTTGATCTCATCCTCAAAGTGAAGACGGGTTTTGCCTTTGCCGGTTGCCTCATCGAAAACGCGCTCCTTCTTGAGAACCTTCTTGGTGGGAAGGCTTTCGCGGGCAGCGTCCAGCCGCTCATGCGCCTGTTCCGCCTTCTTTTCGAGACGCTGGATTTTCTGAGTGGGAGCCGGAGCATCCGTGACCGGCTTCTCAGCGGCAGTCTCGGCAGCCTTGTCCAGAATGCCTTGCCCGTCTACGGCCTCAACGACTTTGGCTTTGCGGACGCTGCTCGTGACGGCAGTTGCCGCAATCACACTGCCAGGATCAACCGGAGCGGCATGATGCCCTTCCGGTGCAAGGGGCATGGAAGAAGAGCTTTCACTGACCGGCAGCTCACCGGGCTTGTATTCTTCCGGCTTTGGCTGCTCCTTTTCGGAAGCATCAGACTGAGCCTGATCTGCGGATTTGTCCTCCGTGGCCGGAGACATCTGCGCTTCCTGCTTCGGCTGAAAATCCTCCGGGCGGGATTGCGGACGCTTCTTCGGTTTTTCAGGGGATGCAGGAGCTTCGGCTTCATGAGGGTGCACGAGCTGGGCGTCTTCAGGTCTCTTTGTGATTTTCTCGGATGTACCTTCCGTCAGGTTTTCCCGCACGGCACCATCCCGCGTCATTCTCACGACAACCTTGTCCTTGGGCTTCAACTGTTGCTTTGCCATCAGATTTCACCTCCGATCCGCGCCTTGGCGAGTTCTGCGTACTCAGGATTCAGCTCAATGCCGATGTAGTGCCGCCCCATCTGCTTTGCCACCATGCCGGTTGTACCGCTCCCGAAGAAGGGATCGAGAACAATGCCCCCTTCGGGACAACCGGCCAGCAGACAGGGTTCAACCAGCTTCGGGGGATAGGCAGCATAGTGACCGCCCTTGAAGGGAACCGTATTGACCACCCATACATCCCGCTTGTTGCGCATGGGATTGATCATGCTGTCGGTGATCTCCCCATGTTCACGGGGCCGGTTGATGGTCTGGGTCTGGGGCTGGCCGGGGACGGGCTTGCCGTATTTGCTGCCGCCCTTCATACCGCGCTTGAGCCGTTCAGCCGTGGCCGGAGCAATCGGCTCAGAGATTGCCTTGGCGTCAAAGAAATACTTGCGGCTTTTGGACAGCAGGAAAATATGCTCATAGCAGCGGGAGCAGCGATCCTTGCAGCTCTCCGGCATGGGGTTTTCCTTCATCCAGATGATGTCGTTCCGAAGATACCAACCGCTGTCCCGGAGGGCAAAGGCCAGCATCCACGGAATGCCGATCATATCCTTCGGCTTGCAGCCCTCAACCTTGTAGTTGAGAGCCACAGACTGACCGTTCCTGCCCTTGGGATTCTTGGGGTCAACGAAATCACCCTGATTGCCTTTCCCGGCATAGGTGTCGGCAATATTGAGCCAGAGCGTTCCGTCAGAACGCAGAACGCGCCTGACTTCGGTAAAAACTTCGGTCAGGCGCGAGATATATTCCTTCGGTGTTGCCTCTCTGCCGATCTGTTCCTCCATGC
>JBJDYI010000079.1:0-10863 GCA_051867165.1 Faecousia sp.
CGCCCATCATCTTGGCGTACTGCTCCATGGAGTAGCCGCTCATCTGCAGCTGGTAAGCAAAGCGCTCCAGCTGGGTATCCAGCTCGGCATCCACCAGAGCCTTGGGCATCTCAACAGCGGTGTTCTCGGAAGCCTTCTCCACAGCAGCCTGCTCAAAAGCATTCTGTGCTTCCTTGGCAGCCTTCTCTTCTGCCTTGGCGCGGATGTCGGCCTTCAGCTCTTCCAGAGTATCGAACTCGGAAACGTCCTTGGCAAACTCGTCGTCCAGAGCGGGAACATTGGTGACAGAGACCTTGTTCAGCTTGACATGGAACACCACAGGCTTACCAGCCAGCTCAGCGGCATAATCCTGGGGGAAGGTGATGTTGATGTCCTTCTCCTCGCCGGCGGTCATGCCAACGATCTGCTCCTCAAAACCGGGAACGAACTGGCCGCTGCCCAGCTTCAGATCAAAGTTATCGCCCTTGCCGCCCTCGAAGGCAACACCGTTGTCAAAGCCTTCAAAATCGATATTGGCAGTATCACCCATCTCAGCGGCACGCTCCACGGTCTCGGTGGAAGCCACGTTCTGAGCCATACGGTCCAGTTCGGCCGCAACCTGGTTGTCGGAAACGGTGACAGCCATCTTCTCCACTTCCAGGCCCTTGTACTGGCCCAGTGCGACCTCGGGGTAGACCTCGGTGGTCAGGGTCAGGGTGACGGTGTTGTCGTCAGCGATGTTCATGTCGGTCAGGCTGGGACGGCCGATGGCCTTGAAGTCCTGGCCGGCAATGGCAAAGTCATAGATCTCAGGGAAGATCTCTTCCAGGCCGTCTTCATAGAAAACATGAGCGCCGTACATGGCCTCGATCATCTTCCGGGGTGCCTTACCCTTGCGGAAGCCGGGGATCTGGATCTGCTTGCGGGCCTTCAGATAAGCGGCGTTGACGCCCTTCTCCATCAGGTCCTTGTCGATCTCGACAACGACGACTGCCTCGTTGCCCTTCTTTTCGATGCTCTTAACGTTCATTGTAAGTAGTCCTCCTAAATAGGTCTGCATGGCAAGACCAATGTATATTTTGATATAGCCGATTTATTGTAGCAGAAAATGTGGCAAATGTCCACACTTTTCGTAAATTTTTTCAATCCATTACTTTATATGGTTTAAATCCGATGTAGTCCGCAGCACAGAGCTTAAAATCCACCCCATCCCACAATCCTTCCATGGCTAAGCGGTGGCTGCCGCCATGCAGATGACCGTAAAAGCACCGCCGGACTTCATACTTTTCAAGCAAGGCCAGAATTTCGCCGCACTCATACCCCTTATACCGTGGCGGATAGTGGAGAAACACTAGCTTGTGCTTCTCCCCTGCCGCTTTTAAGGATGCTTCCAGCCGGCACAATTCCCGCTTGAATACCTTTTCATCGTGCTGCCCGGACCGTTCCTCTTCAAAGAACCAGCCCCGGGTGCCGCAGATGGCAAAGTTTTCGTATTCATAGCAGTTATTGTTCAGCAGGAACAGGTTTTCAAAACCGTGTTCGGCGCAAAATTTGGTGAACTTGGCCTGGGTGGCCCACCAGTAGTCGTGGTTTCCCTTGAGGATGATCTTTCGGCCAGGAATCTCATGAATCCAGGCAAAGTCGGCAGCGGAGGACGGCAGATCCAAGGCCCAGCTCAGGTCTCCCATCAAAACAACCGTGTCCTCCTCCCGGAGGATGGACATCCCCTCTTTGAGTTTGTCCATGTACCCCACCCAGGCGCCGCCGAAAATATCCATGGGCTTCGGTGCCCCCAGGCATAAATGCAGATCGCCAATGGCATAAAGTGCCATAAGAGCACCTCCTTCTTCATTATTATAAAGGAATCAAAAGCAGTTTCGATAACCAGCGGCCGGATTTTCAATTATTCTGTCATCCCTCGACGCGGTTGTTACGCTCTCGGGATGACTTTGATCCAATATTCTGAGGAACATCATAGATAGTTGTTCAAGTCCTTGATTTCTATCCCCAGTGCTCTGGACACAACCTCCTGATCCAGAATGGGGCTCTTTTCCGTCAAAATCAGCGCAGGCCGCATACTGCCGGTTCTGGCCCGGTAGTCCTGTAACCCCGCATAGGTCAGGGCTGATGCCGGTGCAAACAGATAGCTGTGGGTGCCATAGGCATTGGGAATGGTGGCCAGAATCCGTTTTTCACTGCTGACGGTAACATAAATTCCCTGTCGCAGTCGGTGCAGCAGACTGTCGTCCACATAATAAGTGCCGCCCCGGCGCACCGTTTCCACATACTGTTCCACTTCCATAGGACCGCCGTATAGGTCAATAAGCCGTTCCAGGCCCTCCGGAACCAGGATATCCGCCTCCGGCACCTGTGTTTTCACGGCCACTCCATCGGTGCGCAGTTGCCCATGACAGATAAAATCCCAAAGGGCTGCATTTTCATTGCAGCAGCAAACAATGCTGCCAATGGGCAGGCCCATGGCTTTTAGATACCAGGCTGACATGGGACCTGAAAAGTCGCCCGAAACCAGGGATACATCCACCGGGCTATCCTTTCCAGCAATTCCTTCCCGGATCAGTTCCCCGAGCAAGCCAAACAGCACAGCCATCCGGACGGCAATGGCCGCCCAGCCATCCGTCTCCGGCGCCCTGGTTTTGTCTGTCAGCACCAGCTGGCTCAGGTCCCGGACCATCCGGACAAAGGACCAATCCGTATTGTGCCAAGGTTCCCCCACCAGAATTTTCTGCCCCAGCTGCTGCAGCCGGACACAGCGACGGCCGATGGCCAGATCGATGTCGAACCCAGTCAGCCGGGAACCAAAAAGATAATTCATCATCCAGGCCAGATTACCGTTAAAATTCCGGCTGGGCAAGGCAAGAATCTCATCTTCTGAAAGGTAGGTCAACCGGAATGGAACAAAAAGCCCTCCGTCACTGCCACGCTTTTGGGTCAGTACTCGCTGAGCGGTGAAGGCATCGGCATGATTACGGGTTGTGGCGTACAGCACGGTTCATCACTCCCATTGCATTGTGCCAAAAAATATCACGGACCAACTGCTCTCCCATACCCCGTTCCAACATTCTAGCTGCCAACTTAGGCCAGTCCTGAACACCGGCAAAGCCCGCCGGAAGCGTGTCCACACCGTCCAGGTCACCGCCAAGGGCAATGCCCTTTCCCGTGGGATCCAGCTCCAGGAAGTGGAAAAGATGGTCGCAAACCATATCCAAGTCAGGATGTTCTCCCGTAAATTCGCCGCACATATTGTAGCCTGCCACGCCGCCGGTTTCCCGGATGGCGCGGAACATATCATCCGTCAGGTTCCGGCCGTGACCGCAAAGGCTACGGCTGTTGGAATGGGTGGCAATGATGGGGGCCTGGGTAATTTGCATGATGTCCCAGAATCCCTCGTCGCTGATGTGACTCACATCCACCAACATTCCCAGCCGCTGGGCTTCCTTCACAAAGGCCCGGCCCAGATCCGTCAAACCGCCGCCGGTGACATTGGAGCCGGTAAGCGGGTTCTTTTCGTTCCATCCCAGACTCACCACCCGAAAACCAATCATAAAAAGGTCTTCCAGCAGTTCCGGATTAAAGTCAATACCGGCGGTACCTTCCAGGGTCAAAATAGCGGACATCTTTCCGTTTTTCCGGTTTTCTTCAATTTCGTCGGTGGAATAAGCAATGGCAATGCGGCTACTGTTCTTGTCCACCTCCCGCTGGATGGTGGCCAATTCCCGCTCAAAGACCACAATGGGAGAAACGCCCTGCATCACTTCCGGAATAGAGGTTGTGAAGCAAGCAAAGCACTGGGCATAGCCATTGAGGGCCGCAGCCCGGTCCAGGTCAATATGTCCTTCATTCTTTGCCAGGCTGCCGGCACTGTTCAGATCAGAACCCAACAGCGCCAGAGCCGTATCACAGTGAAAATCAAAAACAGGAACATTCATTGAAATGCATCCTCCAGATGGCAGATTTCCGGATGGGCTGTTTCCATGCCCGACCGTGCATAGATTTCAATTACATCAAATCTCGGCTGTAACCGGGTGGGATTCTGGGACAGGTAAATGGAAGCTGTCATCCGGATCCGGTCCTGCTTGGCCCGGTTCACATACTCTCTGGCCTGAGCAAATCCGGGAGATTTCCGGAGTTTTACCTCCACAAATACCAGAAATCCTCGGTCTTTCGCAATCAGGTCGATCTCTCCAAACCTGGAATAATACCGGGACGCCAGAATTTGATAATGTTTTTTTCTAAGATACTCTGCTGCCAGGGCTTCTCCCCAGGCGCCAAGCAGATTATTTCTGGCCATAAAACTTCTTCAGGAAGGTCGTGCGATGGATGGGACTGGGGCCATACGCCGTCAGGGCATCATAATGAGCCTTGGTGCCATAGCCCTTGTGAATCTCAAAGCCGTACTGAGGATATGTTTCTGCCGCCTGAACCATCAGGTCGTCCCGGGTGACTTTCGCCAGGACAGATGCCGCCGCAATGTTCATGCTGAGGCTGTCCCCCTTCACCACCGTCTTGACCGGAACTCCGAAATCCTTCTCCCGGTTGCCGTCAATGAGGGCAAGATCCGGCTTGACCGTCAGCTGGTCCAACGCCCGCTGCATGGCGAGAAAGGTAGCCTGCAGAATATTAATCTCGTCGATTTCCTGCTCCGTGGCCAGGCCGATGCCATACGCAATTGCCTGCTCCTGAATGAGCGGGAACAGCTCCCGGCGCTTTTTGTCCGTCAGCTTCTTACTGTCCGTCAGACCGGGGATTTCCAGGTGGGGAGGCAAAATAACGGCAGCAGCGCAAACAGGTCCTGCCAGCGGCCCACGGCCCGCTTCATCCACACCGCAGATGACGTTGATCCCTTCGGCATAGAGGCCATCCTCGATTGCCCACATGTTGATCTCACTCATGGTTATTCCTCCTCCGGCTGCTCCAGGGTGAATTTTCCCAGCTTGCCGCTGCGGAATTCATCGATGAGCACCTTGCACATCCGCTCCATATTCACTTCGCCGCCGGAAATCAGATAGCCTCTCTTTTTACCGGCCATCTCAATCAGCTCCCAGCCACGGGTGCCTTCCGGCGCTTCCACCTTGTAGCGGTCCATCAGGGTCTGTGGATAGTATTTATGCAGCAGCTCCATCAGGAAGTAAGCCAGTTCCTCCACGTCGATGACACCTTCCTTGATGGCACCGGTGTAGGCCAGCATCATACCCACCTGGGGATCCTCAAATTTGGGCCACAGGATGCCCGGGGTATCCAGCAGCTGCAGCTGTGAATCCACCGTCACCCACTGCTTGCCCCGGGTAACGCCGGGTCGGTTCTCTGCCTTGGCGCCCTTTCGTCCGGAAATCTGGTTGATCAGCGTGGACTTGCCCACATTGGGAATACCCACCACCATGACTTTGATAGGCCGGTTCATGCCCCGGGCCGCATCCCGCTGGATCTTTTCACGACATGCCAGCCGTGCAGCAGGATTGAAATCCGCGATGCCTTTTTTGGTTTTGCAGTCAGTGGTGATGACCGCGTAGCCCTTTGCTTTAAAGTAAGCGACCCATTTTTTAGTGGCTGTCGGGTCTGCCAGATCCATCCGGTTCAGCACGATGATCCGGGGCTTACTGCCGCAGATAGAATCGATGTCCGGGTTCCGGCTGGACATGGGAATCCGTGCGTCTACGATTTCACAGACAGCATCCACCTGCTTCAGATCCGCTTCGATCTGCCGCCGGGTCTTGGTCATATGACCGGGATACCACTGAATGTTCATCTTTTCAGAATTTGTCATTTAATTGCTCCCATTCTCTCAAAATCTGGGCCTGTATGGCCCTCGTCGGTGCCGGGCAGGAACAGGTAAATGGCCTTTCCCAGAATCTCCCGCTTGTCAACCTGTCCAATTTCAGGGCTGCGGCTGTCCAGAGAGCGATTCCGGTTGTCACCCATTACAAAGACACAATCCTGTGCCACCGTCAGTGGAAAACGCATGCCTTCGTCGATGTTGGTAAAAGTGTAAGTATAATCCTCCTGCAGGGCCTGTCCATCCACAAAGACCACGCCCTGTTCAAAGTCAATGTCCACCGTCTGGCCCTCCGTGGCGATGACACGCTTGATGATGGGCGCGCCATTGTCAAAGCCTTTTTTGCTGGCCACAACAATGTCGCCATACTGAGGGTTCCGATAAAACTGATTGCTCACCAGCAGCAGATAGTCCCCGTCAATCAGGGTGGAATACATAGAGCTGCCGGAGACCACAATGACCCGAAACACCAGCAAAAACAGCACCATGATGGTGATAAGCATGTAGATCAGATCATGCATATACATCACAACAGACTGCTGCCAGGTCAGTTTTTCTTCCTTTGTATATCTTCCCGTTTTCTTCGCCACGGTAAATCCTCTCCGTTTCTTTGGGTGGAATGTCTTACCAGTCAGTATACCACGATTGCCGGAAACTTTCCATAGATAATGTGTAAAATATTCCATGTTGATTCCGTAAGCATTTGATAAATGGCAGTTAGCGGGGGAACTGCTTCCCGTCAGGTTGTCATTGGAATCCCATCAACGGATATAAAAAAAGAGGGCCTAAGCCCTCTCTTTTTATCAGTTCCGGAATTAAACCTTCTCCTTGATCTTGGCTGCCTTGCCCATGCGATCACGCAGGTAGTACAGCTTTGCACGACGGACCTTGCCCTGACGGACAGTCTCGATCATAGCAACGTTGGGAGAATGCAGGGGGAAGACCTTCTCGCAGCCAACGCCGTAGGAAATACGACGAACGGTGATGGTCTCGCCGATACCGCCGTGCTTACGGGCGATGACGGTGCCTTCGAACACCTGGATACGCTCACGGGAGCCTTCCTTGATGCGGACATGAACGCGAACAGTGTCACCGATGCGAACCTCGGGCAGCTGCTCCTTCATGTACTGGCTGTTCAGAGCCTTAACTAAATCCATTTCTTTGTCCTCCTTAGATATTAGGCGTTCATGCCCACGACTTTTCGTGGCAGAGGACGCACCTTGATTTCAGACCGATTTAGTTTAACACATAGTTTTCCAAAAATCAAGTATTATTTTAGGTTTTTTAAACTTTTTTCTGGTGCTTTCAACTCCAGCGGATTCCATCTTCCGGACCGGTAGTACCAGGTAAACAGCATAAACAGCAGCATATTGTGCGCAATCATGCAGCCCCAGGCACTGACCAGTCCCATCCCCAGCAGCTGGGTGCAGAGGAAGGAACCCAAAATCCGAACACCCCACATTCCAATGATGTTGCATACAAAGGGCATCATGGTTTTTCCCATGCCCTGGAGCATGCCTTCAATAATAATAGAAACCCCATAAAACGGCTCCGAAACAGCCACCATCCGCAGCACCATACTGCCCAGCAAAATCACCTCCGGATCCCGGGAGAACAGCCGCATCATATTGGGTGCAAAGAGGAACAGGGCGCCGCCGGACAGGACCATCAGGCAGACTTCGATGGTCAAGATCATCTGACCCAGATCCCGAATCCGTTTTTTATCCCTGGCCCCCAGGGCATTTCCAGCCAGTGTGGCCGCAGCGGTCTGCATGCCATAGCCTGGAATGTAGAAGGCAGATTCCACCGTATTGGCGATGGTGTGTGCCGCAGTGGAAATATCGCCCAGAGAATTGATCATGGCGGCAAAGGCCACATAGCCCAGGCTGGTGCCGAACCGCTGCAAGGCATTGGGCAGCGCCACCCGAAGGCAGGGTCGCAAGATCTGCCAGTCCGGCTTCAAACTTTGGCCTCTGGGGGAAATCATGTCATGGCGCCACAGAGCCACGGTGATGGTAATGCCGCCAAATGCAAAGGACAATGCGCTGGCAGCGGCGGCGCCAATCACACCCAATCCGGCGCCGGGCACGGTGATTCCCAGATAATTGTTGGTGGGATAGATCAGCAGAAAATTCAGCACAATATTTATCAGGTTCATCCAGATGCCCACACGCATGGGGGTCCTGGTGTCTCCAACCGCCCGGAGCAAGGTGCCGAAAATAATGGATGCTGTCCGCAGCAGCATGGGTGTATAGAGGATAAAGAAGTAGTCACCGGCTGTTTCCCGGATGGCTGGATCCACCTGCATCCACACCGGAATTCTTCCGCTGAGAGACAGAGTCAGCATCGTAAATAGAGTGCCCACCACCAGGGTTGTCAACACCGCCTGAGAGGAAGCTCTGGAAGCTTTCTCCCTGTCTCCGGAGCCAATGGATTGGGAGACAAAAGCCAGAAATCCGATACTGAGCGCCGACAGGGAACTGCTGATGAGCCAATTGATCGTGCTGGTGGCCCCCACAGCAGCCGTTGCTTGGGTGCCCAGAGTACCTACCATGGCAGTATCGATATACTGCACCGCCGTCTGCATCAACTGTTCCAGCATGGTGGGCCAAGCCAGCTGCAGAATCACCGGCATCATGTGCCAGGGCAAACGGCGGTAAAATGGTTCTTTCATGTCATAACCTCTGTCTCTGTGATCATAATGCGATTATTGCAGTGATACCTGTTGGTAAATGCAACACAAATTACACCAGGGAGGCCTGGGCCACATAGCCTCGGTATCCCCAGAATTCCACCAGGGCAAATTCTTCCTCATAGCCCAGTACGGTCACACTCTCCCCTGCTGGAATGGACAGAATCACAGATTCCGGTTCCCGGCAGTGGGCCAGAAGATCCGTCTGCTCCACAGCAATCCTCCGTGCGATCGCAGAAGGATCAAAGCAGACTTCCACATCGTATTTTGTGGTATCGTTAAAGTGCCACCATTCTCCCCAATAGCCCTGGAAACCGTGTTTTTCCATGACAGCTTCCAGCAGTCGGGCATTGGCTGCCTGGGCTTCCGTGCAGTCAGAATAATCCCGGTCGGCCCTGGTAGAAAAATCATCAAAATCCGTGGGCATCTCCAGTTCCCTGCCCCAGGCATCCACCAGCGTCAGGTCCACGGCAAAGCCACGACTGTGGTTGCTGAACCCCACATTGGGGTTGGCCACATAGGTGGGGTCCGGGCAGATCTCCCACAATTTCATCTGGGCAGACACCGGCCGGAATCCATCCCAGATTTTAATGCCAATCCCCTGCTCTGCCAGTTCTTCGCTGACAGAGCGCAGCTTCACGACGGTTCCATAGCGCAGAAATACATCCTGAAAATCATAGATTACCTTTCCTGTAAAATTATCAGTAGTGCCGTATTTCAGTTCCACCAGGGCTTCAGGCAGATAATCCTGCACCCGGACAAAATCTTCCTCCCGGGGGTCGATCAGCTTTGTCAGCAATTCCGGGGTTGTCGGCAGTGTGGCAGGCTCCGCAGTTTCCGGAACCTCTGCGGATGGCTCAGACTGCACAACCAATTCCCGCGTATTCTCTGTCGGGTACATACTCTCCTCCTCTTTGTTTTTGCCGCAGCCGGTCAGGAGCAGCAAAGCAAAAACAATCCAAATCATGGTTTTCATGGCAATAACTCCATTTCAAAGATGAAATCAGTATATCACATGGTCGGGATCCCCTCAAGAACAAACAACAAAAAGAAGAAAAACGCCTGCCACAATGGATATATGCGGCAAACGCCTCCCCCTGTATCCCCCGTAAATATATTGTCTGCAAGAAAAGAGCGCCTAAATTCATCCGATTCCCCTTCCAAAGTATAACAGCATTTTATTTCGGATGAATACCTGTCGCAAATCATACAAATACCCTCCGCAGCATCAGAAGCAGCGGAGGGGCATTTGATTCAATCAGAGTGAATTTCTCCGTCAATACATTTTCCTGGCAACCCGTCTTTATTCATAACGACCTGAATTCTGCCCGTATTCCGTACCAGAAATCTCGCGATAGAAGGCCGCAATCGACGCCTTTTTGTAGGGATTCAGCCACAGATTACCAATTCCCAGTGTGCAGGCGGCAAGAATGGTCCACCCGATAAAGCTAAGCTGCAGACAGAATAGCCGGAACCGGTTGCCGGACATCATCTGCTTTGAGTGGTCAATCACTTCATCGGGCGTCATCTCCGGATGCTCCGCCAGAATATATCCCGTCATGGCATAGCTGTAACCTGCAACAATACCTGGAATAATAAACAGCAAAGACCAGAGAAAAATATATACAGACCGAAGCAGATTCATAATGGTGGCTGTTTTCCAGTGGGAAAAATAGGAAAACAGGGTATTAATTTCAGGCGCTTTCCGCCGGTCAACCAGATCCAGATTAAACCTGGAATAGCCAATTGTAACCACACTGCCGAGAACAAAGAATACCACAGCAATGGCAACAGCTGCTATCAGGATGTAGATCGCTCCGGCAACCATCAGAGGCATCAACTCCGGTAAGATTCCATTTTGTGAAGAATAGATCTGCTGATTGGCATAAGAAATGCCCAAATCCAGATCCGACCCATTAAAGTGAAAATTGATTTTCGGTCCGTTGGAGGTAATGACCCCCAGCAAGGATGCAATCAAACCCGCAATCACCGCAAGGGTCCATTTTCCCCGCAGAGCATCCCGTGCAATCTGTCTGAAATCAGATGCGCATTTCATGATCATTTCTCCTTTCATATTCCATGCCTTCATTTATGTACTCGCCTTCCACCACACACTTATCTCAGCCGGATTCATCCATCACTGCAAACCGATCGCGCTTGGAAAACATCGTCTTCATATATATCCCGCGCACCACAGAACAGTGCTGGATATCGTCAACGTTACCACACGATGATGAATTTCCGGAATCCTTCTGAAAATAACCTGTGACAGGCCATGATTGACAAGGCTTTTCACCGTGAAGAGTCTAGAAAAAGGCTCCAAACCTTTCGATTTGGAGCCTCGTCTTGGTGGGCGAGGCGGGACTTGAACCCGCACGTCCGCAGTGAACACTAGAACCTG
>JBJDYI010000080.1:0-2884 GCA_051867165.1 Faecousia sp.
TGCTGGCCGGTTTCTTCGTGCTGCTGCCCTTCGGCAAGAAGCTGATGACCTCCGTGGACAAGACCAAGAGCGGCAACGGCTGGAGCAACGTTCTGTCCGGCTGCTTCATGCTGGTCCTGCTGTCTGTCTATGTTCCCGTCCTGCTGATCTGCGATACTTATCAGGCTCTGGTTATGATCACCGGCTTGATCGTAGCAATTCTGCTGGGTATTCTGGCAAAGAAGCCCGGCATGGGTTGGGTGAACAACTTTGTCATGGCCGGCTCCATGATCGTCGGTATGGTGTCCGCTCTGCTGTGGACTTCTATTTTCTAAGAGAAGGAGGAAATTATACATGAGCAAGAAAAACAATCCTATTACTCTGGATCCCTTCCAGGCATGGGCTCACCGCTGGGGCCGTATCGGCACGCTGATCGCGCTGATCTACATGGTCTCCCTGCCCTTCATTGTTCTGACCTACTATGACAGCATGCCTTCTCTGGGTGCCATCTTTAATGTGGCAACCTTTGGTATCCTGTCCATCTACGTCCCTGTCGGTATCTCTGAAGCTTTGAGCTACAGCCCTCTGATGGGTACCTCTTCCTACCTGGGCTTTATCACCGGCAACATCATGAACCTGAAGTTGCCCTGTGCCGTTAACGCTCTGAAGATCACCGGCAAGGAAGCCAACACCGCTGAGGGAGATGTGGTCTCCTCCATCGCAGTTGCAGCCAGCTCCCTGATGACTGTGGCCATTCTGACTGTGGCTGCCCTGCTGATTTCCTTCATCAGCCCCATCTTTGAGAAGCCCGCTGTACAGACCATGTCCAGCTACCTGCTGCCTGCTCTGTTCGGCTCCATGACTCTGGGCCTGTTCGCCTCCAGCACTGCTGGTTCCAAGGTGGTTGTGGGCGGTATCAAGGGTGTCATCCCTGTTCTGATCATCGTTTCCGGCTTCTGTGTCTTTGCACGGTTTGCAGGTTTTGCTTCTGCTATCCTGGGTATGGTCGGCTTCCTGATTCTGGCTATGCTGCCTGTTGGTATCATCACTTCCCGCATCCTGTGGAAGAAGGGCATTATCAAGGTTGTCGATAAGGAAGAAGTCAAGTAATTCCGATATCATGATCATTTTGAAAAGCTCCGACTTTTCGTCGGAGCTTTTCTCTGGCGGAAGTCTCTCCGGGAGATTTCCGCCAAAACTTTTTATCTGTTTGTATGCCGCCTGGTGCTTCAGGGCCGGAATAAACCTGCACATTTGCGCCATACTGATACTAATTTTGAAGAAAACCATTGAATCGTTTCCTCCGCGCAGCCATAGGCGGCACGACACAGGTGTCCCAGGAAATCGGGCGGAAGAAAAGAAGCAGGAGGGCAATATGGAATCAAAAGACTATCAAAAGGGATTTTTCCCCTATGCACTGGCGGCGTTCCTTGTAGGAGCCGTGGGTGGATTTGGTGCGGTTTTGGGTCCTGCTGTGGTGCAGGATATGAATCTGCCCTATAACAATACCACCTGGATCTCCCTGGCGCTGGCCATGTCAACCGCGGCCTGCGCCCCGATTCTGGGGAAGCTGGGAGATGCCATCGGACGGAAAACCACGCTGCTCCTGGGCATTGCGCTGTACGGAATCGGTAACCTGGGGTCCGCTATCGCACCCTCTCTTGGAGTTCTGCTGGTATTCCGGTTTGTGGTGGGTATTGGCGCCGCAGCCATCGCCCCGGTGGTCATGGGCTATATCATCACCGAGTTCCCCAAGGACGCCATGGCAAAGGGTTTTTCCCTGTATATGATGATCTCCAGCGGCGCGGTGATTTTCGGGCCCACCCTGGGCAGCCTCATCATCGGCACCTGGGGCTGGCGCATTATGCTGTGGATCTGCGCCGGTCTGAGCCTGGTATCCTATCTTGTCTGCGCTGCCTGCAAGGAACGGCATACGCCGTCCCGGCAGAGCCTTGCGGGATTTGACATTACCGGCGGCGTGCTGGTGCTGATCTCCTTCAGCCTGCTGCTGTGCGTGCCTTCCTTCGGGCAGAACATCGGCTGGACCTCTCCCGCCTTTGTGCTGGTGCTTGTGGGAGCGATTGTCGCCTTTGCGGCTTTGACGGTGGTGGAAAAACGGGCCCAAAAGCCCATTCTCTCCGGCAGCTTTATGAAGCGCAAAACCTTTCTTCTGTCGGTTGCCGCCCTGTTTTTGACCAACGGTCTGATGCAGGCCAATATGACCAACACCATTGTGTTTGTCAATTACACCCAGCCGGAAAACAGCCTGTTCTCCGGATATGCCATTTCCCTGATGTATCTGGGCATGGCGCTGGGGTCTGTGATCATCGGTCCCCAGGGAGATAAACGGGAGCCAAAGTATGTGCTGATGCTGTCTCTGGGCATTACCGCCATCGGCTGCGCCCTGATGCTGCTCTTTACGGAGCAGACACCGGCATTGCTGCTGATTGCGGCCCTGGGTATCCTGGGCTTCGGTCTGGGCGGAAACGGCACGCTGTTCATGAAGGTTGTCCTCTCCGGGCTGGACGCAGAAGCCGCCGGCGCCGGAACCGGAACCTATGGACTGTTCCGGGATCTGTCCGCCCCCTTTGGGGTGGCGGTGCTGGTGCCGCTGTTTACCAATGCTGTGGCGGCAGGCATTGCGGGGGGCACCGCACCCGCCAGCGCGGCGGTGGCCTCCATCCAGTCTCTCGCCATGGTGGAGGTTGTCTGCGTGGCGGCAGGCATTGCTGTCGTTGGGCTGCTGCCTGTTTTGAGAAAGAAATAAGCAGACGGGGCTGCCTCACTGGGTTGGTGAGACAGCCCTTTTTTCTGTCGTTGTAAAAATGACGCCCCATACAGCAGTATGCCGTTGCATCTGTCAAGTAGAAGTAGACAAGTAAAAAACCATAGTATCAAAAGCCCA
>JBJDYI010000081.1:0-2878 GCA_051867165.1 Faecousia sp.
CACCGGCGGCTGCTATGACAGCTATCTTTACCTGCCTGTGGTGCCGGGAAAGGAGAATGAATAAATGCGAGAAATTGTGAATCTCAATGATATGTGGGCTTTCCGCAAAACGGAAACGGTGCCCGGTGAATTTCCGACGGACTGGGAGACGGTAAGCCTGCCCCATACCTGGAATGCTGTGGACGGTCAGGATGGCGGCGGAGACTATTTCCGGGGCCATGGAATCTACACCAGAACCGTTGCCAAGGCCCAGCTCCCGGCAGCGGAGCGGTACTTCCTGGAGATAAACGGTGCCAATTCCAGCGCGGATGTATACTGGAACGGCAAGAGGCTTGCCCACCACGACGGCGGCTATGCCACCTGGCGGATGGCGCTGCCTGAAGTTAAGAAAGAAAATCTGTTGGTGGTGGATGTGGACAACGGGCCCAATGAGACAGTTTATCCCCAGAGCGCAGACTTCACCTTCTATGGCGGCTTGTACCGGAATGTGAATCTGGTCTGCGTCAGCCGTAGCCACTTTGAACTGGAGGCCCACGGTACCCCTGGCATCCGGGTCACCCTAGACGTGGAGCATAAGTGTGCCCGGATTGAGGCTTCCGTCAAAAATACCACTGCTGCTCAAAGCCTGCGCTATACCGTCAAAGACGCCGAAGGAGAAACCGTAGGGCAGGCGGTTACCTCTGCCGAAGTTACCGATGTGACTATCTCAGTGGAGAATGTCCACCTATGGCATGGGCGCAGGGACCCCTACCTCTATACCGTGGAGGCGGAGCTGATGGAGAACGGAGACGTTCTGGACAATGTCCGTACTCGGGTGGGCTTTCGCACCTTCCGGGTGGATCCGGACAACGGCTTCATCCTCAACGGGGAGGAATACCCACTGCGGGGTGTGGCGAGACATCAGGACCGCTGGGGCGTGGGCAATGCGCTGTTGCCGGAGCATCACCGGGAGGACATCGATCTGATCTATGAGCTGGGGGCCACCACCATCCGGCTGGCCCACTATCAGCAGGACCAGTATTTCTATGATCTGTGTGACGAAAAGGGCTTCGTGGTCTGGGCTGAAATCCCCTATATCTCTCGGCATATGCCCGCCGGACGGGAAAACACGCTTCAGCAGATGACCGAGCTGATCACGCAGAACTATAACCATGCCTCTATTGTCTGTTGGGGTCTTTCCAACGAGATCACCATGGCAGGCGCTGCCTCGGAGGAAGTCATAGAGAATCACCACGCCTTGAACGATCTGTGCCACAGCATGGACAAGATCCGCTTTACCACCATGGCCTGCATGACCAACGCCCCCGTCACCGATCCCTATGTGGCGATCCCGGACGTGGTCTCCTACAATCACTATTTCGGCTGGTACGGCGGCGACACGAATATGAACGGTCCCTGGATGGACAAGTTCCACGCAACCAACCCCAAGCAGCCCATCGGCATGTCCGAATATGGCTGTGAGGCGCTGAACTGGCATACCTCCGATCCTCAGGCTGGGGACTACACCGAGGAATACCAGGCGCATTACCATGAGGAACTGATCAAGCAGCTTTTCCCCCGGAAGTACATCTGGGCTACCCATGTGTGGAACATGTTTGACTTCGGCTGCGATGGACGGAACGAGGGCGGCGAGAACGGCCAGAACCACAAGGGTCTTGTGACCATTGACCGCAAGTACAAGAAGGATGCCTTTTACGCCTACAAAGCCTGGCTCAGCGAGGACCCCTTTGTCCACATCTGCGGCAAGCGGTATGTGGACCGTGTAGAGGAGACCACCAAGGTCACCGTCTACTCCAACCAGCCCACCGTGGAGCTGTTCGCCAACGGAGTTTCCCTGGGGATGCAGACCAGTCCGGAGCACTTCTTCTATTTTCAGGTGCCCAATTCCGGTATCACCAGGCTGGAGGCTGTGGCAGGGGCATGTCATGACGAAAGCGAGCTCCATAAGGTGGAGGTGTTCAACGAGGCTTACCGGCTGAAGGAGACCGGCGCAATTCTGAACTGGTTCGAGATCACCGCACCCGAAGGCTATTTCTCCATCAATGACAAAATCGGCGAAATCGTCTCCACGGTTCGCGGGAAACTGGTATTTGCCAAGTTCCTGAGCAAGGTGATGAAGCAGCTGAAGCCCAAGGGCGATTCAAAAAAGAAGGGCGGCAGCGGCGGTCCGGCTGATATGATGAAGGACAGCAACTTCCAGGATATGATGATGGGTGCCTCTGTGATCCGGATTTGCAGTATGGCCGGCATTATGGGTATCCAGATCAGCAAGGAAATGCTGCTGGACCTGAACCGGAGTCTGAACAAGATTCGGAAGAAGGAAAAACATGAGTCGTGACAAAACTTTGGAAACCTTTGTCCAAGGCAGCGTCCCCAAAGCGGTGCTGAAAAACGCGCTGCCTGCCATGGCGGCCATGTTAGAATATATAATAGCAACTATCAAACTTGCCGATTCTTACCAGCCCTCTTTCTCCAAAAGCGCACGCAGCTTTTTCAGTACTCGGTGGTAGAAGCGCATGACCCCATCCGCTGTGCTGTATTGGTATAGGTCTGCCAGCTCTTTAAAGGTGTTTGGCGGCAGAGGACGGAAGCAAACCTTGTAAAAGCCAAGATGCCGGGAGATGATGTCCTGCTCCTTGTAGTTCAGCTTCCAAAACGCATTGCGAATCGCCAGAATTGCCTCCTCGCAAAGAAGCGCCTGCTCCGGCTGCTGTTTTTGACAGTATCCCAGAATATCAACGCCCACCGGAATATCCTCCTGCCCATCGTCTGTAATGATACCGGTGAACCATTGGAAGGTGTCCAGCGCGTGGACTTCTTCCAGCAGCCGGATTGCGGTTTTGGGCTGGACATTCAGCTTCTCGCAGATTTGAGAAAG
>JBJDYI010000082.1:0-2868 GCA_051867165.1 Faecousia sp.
GTCTATGCGCCTACCATCAGCTACCATAACGGGAAGTTCTACATTTATGTGAATCTTTATACCGACGGCTTCTATGTGGCAACGGCGGAGAACCCGAAAGGTCCTTGGAAAAGCGGTTTTGTAAAGGATAAACATGGACGGCCTTTGAGGGTGACACGGTGGTCGGATCCTTGTCCTTTCTGGGATGAGGACGGAAAAGCTTATTTGGCGGCCAGTCATCCCGGCAGGAAATATTGGTACAGCTATCTTTTCCAGATGTCTGAAGACGGTACTACCTTGCTCGATGCCGATTCAGCACACATGGATCAGAAGAACTTCCTGTATCAGTATCCCTATGGCGGAACGGTGATTTCACCATATCACTCCAGTGAAGGGAACCGCATCTTCAAGCGCAACGGTTACTACTATTTGCAGCATATCGAGTTTTCCAACCAGGGGCAGGGAGAGGGCACTTATATTTTCCGTTCGCGCCATCTGTATGGCACTTTGCCTGACGGAACGCCCGGACGCCCAGGTAATCCGGGAAAATACGAGGTATTTGCTGTGGAGAAGGTGAAGAGCCGCGACAGCTTGCGTGTTCCCGGCCAGGGAGGATATGTGGATACGCCCGACGGGCGTTGGTTCTGGATGGGACAGTTTACATGCGATTATGCCTGTGGCCGTCCGCCTCACTTGCTGCCGGTGACGTGGGTGGACGATTGGCCTGTGATAGGTGTGGATGTGAAGAATAAGGAAGGGCAGATGGCATGGCAGTTGCCAAAGCCGATTCAAGGTTATGCGCCGGCGTTGCCGCAGGGAGGCGATGACTTCGACAAGCCGGCATTGCATCCACGATGGATGTGGAACCATGTCCCTGATTCAAGCAAGTGGTCTTTGACCGAACGCCCTGGTTACTTGAGGCTGTATGCTTCTTCCACCAACGGGAAAGGATTCTTCAAGGCACCCAACACCATCAGCCAACGATATATGCGTAGCGATTCTGCCGTAGTCACGGTAAGGCTGGAAATCGAAGGCATGGCCAACGGGCAGAAAGCTGGAGTGGCCCACTTCAATGGCGGCAAGAATTACGCTTTCGTGGCTGTGGCGAAACAGAACGACGCCTTCCGGTTGGAGTTTGAGAGGGACGGACAGAGCACTATAGGCATCGCCTTGCCGTCCGGTCAGTCCGAACTATTCTTGCGCACAAGCATGGGCGTGGCCGACAAGGCCGATTTTGAATATAGCTTCGATGGCATCACTTATCACAAATTGGGTGGTTCCTATCCGATGAAAGCCGCTAATTTCAGGGGAGACATGATTGGTGTGTTTACTTATAACGATGGAGGACAGGGCGGTTTTGTCGATGTGGATTGGTTCCGCTATCAGGTAAGTAACCGATGAGACTTAAATCATGTTAATCTCCTGCTGCCGACTATATGGAAGTCATCTCCGGACCTGTGGTGAAATACCTGGCAAGAAAGACAAAATGGCTTTGTGCCGTAAATTCCTCGGATGGCAAACATAAGTCGGCAGTACAACCAATCGAAATAAAAATTAAGAAATGGAACAACATATCATACGAAAGATAATGCTATCTTTGTCACTGGCCGTTGGAGCAACAGCCATGGCACAGAATGTACAGAAAGTTGAAAAATACTTGGATAAAGGTGACGCGTTTCTCAGTGACCGCTTGCAGATGCATTGGCAGACACACGCAACGCAGCAGTATATGCGCGGAGAAGCATACAGCCATTGTGGCGGCGATTCGGCTGCATATCCTACGCTACAGATTGAGGGGGCAAGGAGCCATGCCACCAACTATATGCGTCCGAGCATCGACTCCCTTCTTCCACGGCAGGAAGACCCGCGCGGATTGTGGCTACGCAACAAGACACTTCCCGGCAATCCTTACGAATGGGTGCCGATACAGCGCACGGGACGCATTATTGGCAGCATCAATCAGGAGATAGTCGGCATAGCGTACGACGCAGCGCGGTTGTATGATAATGAGTGCTCTTCCGGCAATGTCACCGAACGTGGCAAGGGCTATGCCCGCATGGCGTATAATGTACTGAAGACGTATATGCTTGGAGTGCTGCATACCCAAATGCCCATAGATTTGAATCACGGACACATGCAGACGCTCTATGGGTTGCAGACATTGGAGGTGATACACGAGGAGACAGTGCCGCAGTTGTGTGGCATATACCGTATTTTGCGTGATAGGAAATGGCTTTGCGATGCTGCCATGCAGCAGGATATAGAGGATGCCTTCCGCCATTGGGCGGACATCATAGTGGCCAATGGAGTTCCTCAGAATAACTGGAACTTTATGCAGGCTCGTTTCATTTTCAACATCGGGCAGATTTTGCGTTCCAATGCCTCATACGCTGATGGTAAGGGCAGAGAGCATTATTTCTCTGTTATAGAGACGGAGAAAAGTATCAGGCAGTGGAGTTTGAAGGCCATTACGGATTATGGATATGACAAGGATAACGGGATATGGTGTGAATGCCCGGGATACTCGCAAGGAGTGCTTGGAGACCTTGCGGAATTTGTGCGTCTGTACCGTGAGGAGATGGGAAAAGACCTCACAGAACAGCTTCCGGTCATTCCTCTTGCTGCACGTGCCAATGTGGAGTATCTTTTCCCTGACTCCATGACGATAGGGTTCGGTGATACTCACCCCTCACGCATCCGGACGGACATATACCGTAAGTTGGGCATGGATTTTTCTGCGCTTCATCCATCGCGCACTTTCAGTGCCCCGAAAACATCCTGGCTCATACAGCGTACCGGCATGCAGCCCATGAAGAGCTTTGCTTTTGCCCTCAACGCCAGTGACGGCAACCACATGCACGCCAACGGTATTTCGCTTGAGCTCTTTGC
>JBJDYI010000083.1:0-10767 GCA_051867165.1 Faecousia sp.
GGAGTAGGCCGTCAAAAGCGGCGCGAGGGTTCAAATCCCTCTCACTCCGCCAAAAGTCCTGTTTTTAACCATTTCGGTTGAAAACAGGACTTTTTTATTGCTAAATTATCGAAAAACCTTGGAGTATAATTTGTACGATATTTAGGACGAATTGAACAAAATTTACAGGAATTTAACTGCGTTGCGTAGCTCGTTGCGTAGGCAAAACCCGCCCATTTCGGGCGGGTTTCTTGATCCTTATTCGAGTTGCACTTCATCGTCAGCAGCTTCGTTGTAGCCTTCGATAATGTGTTCTCCTGTGTTCTCTACCAGATTTGCGCTGGCTTTCAAAATTCGCACGAGCCACGCCGGGACATTGGTGCCCATCTTAACGGCATTTTCAAGGATGGAACCAAGTTCGGTGACGATGTACCATGCCAGCACCAAAGGCATAATGATTCCGGGCCACTGAATGCCGATAGGAACGCACTCAGCTACCAGCACCATGATCCAGTCGGAAATGGCAGCCACGGCAACAACGGCGATCATGCCGCCTTTATGCCAAATGCCCTCTCTTGCCACGGCGCTGCTCCATTCGCCGCCGTGGCAAGCAGCCAGAGTGCCTGTCAGGTAGTCCAGTGCCATTACCAGCACCCATGCCAGCAGCATGACACCTTTCCAGCCCAGGAATGCACCGAGGGCCGTAAAGAACGCCACGATGCCGGCTTTTACGGTTAACAGATTCTCGTTCATTTTGGATATCCTCCTATTTTTATTCCACGTCCACATGGACGTAGGGGCCATTGTTGATGATGTAGGCATACCGACAACGGTGGTCGGCCAGGGCTGCCGCCAGCAGGGCGGATGCGCTGACGCCTACGATCATGAAGTCCAGGGCCTTGCCGGTCAGGTGCCGGCTGTTGCTGACGCTGCCGGGCTGATCGGCATTGTGCAGGGTACAGCGGATGCCGCTGGACCGGATACCGGGGGCACCAAAGTGGTGCCGCAGATCATCCACCAGCTCCACCAATGTCCGGTCCGGCTCCACCGGGAAGCCGTTGCAGTAAGGCGCATGGTATTCGCCGCAGCGGCAGCGGAACTCCTCCCGGGTCCAGTACCGGATGCTGTCCCACCAGTCGCCGGTGACGGGAATCTGGATATCCTCACCGGCATAGATATGTTCCCGGATGGCAGTGTCTGTCTGGGGGCCCCACACACCATCGTCAGGCAGGCCAAGAATGACCTGCATCTTCTTTGTGGCAGCGGCGGAAACACCGCCCCAGAGGCCGTCGATGTCCTCCGGGGCCAGTGTGCCCATGTAGCAGAGCAGACACTGCTTCTGTTTGATCGTCATTCTTCCCTCCGCTCCGCCCGGTGACAATAGCCATCAGGCCGGGTCAGCACGGGCTTGTCCTCGCTGAAGGTCAGCTTACGGCACACGCCCGTCTCGTTCCCGGTGTCCAGAATGTCATGGATTTTCTTTGCGGTGAGGTTGCTCTCCACCGGGGCGAACCACACACAGTCTTTACAGCGAATCATTCGACTACCTCCCAGCCATCCGGATACTGTTCCGGTGTCCACACATTGTTGGCAATCTTGGAACGGTACAGTGTATCACCCCACCAACCCAACTCTTCATTCGCAAAAGCCAGACCAGCAGTGATGACTTCTGGGATGATGCGGATGCCATTGCGGTAAAGAATGTCCTCCCACAATGTAGGCGCATTGTCAGGATTGTTTTCCTTGGTGTCCCACAAATCAACAGCAGCACGCTTCAAAGTGCCGTTCCAGTTAATGCGAGTACCAGCAGTAATAAGAGAGCCATCATTTTGCAATTCGTCATACAGTTCAGGTGCAACGGATGCTGTTTTGTCATCCACTATTCTCCGTCCTGCATCCATCACAGAATGCAATCTGTCATAGAATTCTTGTCTCATTATTATCCACTCCATTAGGTATACTTGATTGCAATGTAACTGACAGATCGGTTGCTTTCGGAACTCTGCTCATAAGATGTGCTAAGCTTGATGCCTTTTACCTTAAAACCAGTAGAAGTCTGCGTAACTGTCCACCAGCTCATTATATAGCTTGTACTGGGAGGCGAGAAATAAGTACCTAAAGATGTAGCACCGCCTTCATGGAACGCCACGCCGCCGTGGTTAGTAGTGCCACAATAAGGCTCTGTTCCAGTGAAAAACACTGCATCTGGCTTAAAACCACACTCCACTGAGTTGTCAGTACCACGTATTGACACTGTGCCGGTTTTTCGCTGAATTGTAACACCTTTGGAAATTGCGTCAATTGCAGATTTGAACCCATCCGGGAACGCAAGCTGCTCCGATGTGCCGCCCTTGCTGCGGATGCTGTCAGCAACTAATGCAAGGTCGGAATCAAGCTGATCGGCATTCACAATTTTGTAAGTTGCCACTAATAGCTACCTCCTGTCCAGGAAGGGAGCGCAGCAATGACCTGATTGACCATTTCTGTTTTATCCGCTTCCGTGTAATAATCAATGCCTCTCTGCGGTGTATATCCAGCAGGGCCTTGAGGACCAGTTTCACCGGGAATTCCCTGTGCACCTTCCGGCCCCTGTGGCCCAGCCGGTCCTTGAGGGCCGATATCGCCAGCAGGACCCTGGATCCCCTGTGGCCCTGTATCGCCTTGGGGACCAGCAGGTCCCTCCGGGCCTCGCAGAGATTCACGTTGTTCGTCAGTCAGGTCTGAAAAAGACATAACGCCATCTTTTCCTTTCGGGCCTTCTGGCCCTTCGGGGCCCTGAGGTCCAGCTGGGCCGCGAATCATTTCGATTTGCGCTGGTGTCATATCATCAAAGGACACTGTGCCATCAGCACCAGCGGGTCCTTGCGGTCCCCTCGGACCCATAGGGCCTGCTGGTCCCTGAACACCGAAAATCAGCTCTCCAGGGAGACTTCCGCCAAATTCAGAAAATTGGACCTCAAACGTGGCCTGAAGAACCTTCTCTTCCATCACAGTACCTCCCGGCTGGTAGCTTCATTGATCTTGATCTTATCGGTAATCGTGGTACCTTTTACGTTTGTGGTGTTCTGATTGTGATACTTGACGCGCATCTCAATTTTATGGACTCCGGGGCTCAGAGCAAATGTCTGCTCCTGAGTCGGCCAGATGTACCAACGTTTTGTGTTTTCGTCAAAATGAATAGTGCCATCAGAAAAAGCAAAACGAAGATCAGAACCCACATGAATTTCCAAATTGTCGATCATATCAGGAACGAGAATAGTGCCGTCCTGCGTCATATTGATAAATACAGGATAAGAGTCACCCTGCATAATCGTCAATATCATCAGAAACTACCTCCTTCCCAAACAGATAGCTTGTTGATAACTTCATCGAATACTGTTTCAGTCAAAGATTTTTGAATGGTGAACAGCGTTTCAATTGTGACATCAACACCGGTGAGCTTTACGCGGTACAGCGGAAAATCGTAGGTCACGGCGCCGCCGGCGTTGATGTTGCTGCTGTAATACTCCGGATCCACGCCACCTGTCTGATTGGGAACACCTTCCAGTACAATGACACTGTTGGTTTCGTTGCCGGTATCGTCTCGCTGATATCTCAGACATATAAGATCATTTCGATATGTACCATAAATGCCCTGACTGATTTCTAGATCAACGTATCGACCGGTATTGGCTGTCATAACATGGCCCTGCGCCACTGTCTCACCGCCATAGACGCGGATCGTATTGCCGCTAACCTGTGCACGGAACTGCTGGTCACCGCTGAGAACATAGTTGCCGCTCTGGATGACCTTCTCAAAGAATACCGCCTGATTGATGTCGAACTGAGTCGCAAGATTCCGCAGCGTATCGCCAACATACTTTGCGGGAGCTGCCTTGTCAGGCTGAGTAAGTGTGGGGTCGAGGATGGCGTCCAGAAGCGCCTGGACATCAACCAGCTGATTCAGGTAAGGAAGCAGAATAGTATTGATATACTCCTGAATGAATTTACCGGCAAGATCGAACTTCTTCCGAAAACCATCAGGCGTCAGATTATCGTCCGAACCGGGATAATCGCCCAGCTTGGCAATGATATCCATATCAACACTAAATTCAGGAATTGCCAATGGTTATGCCCCCTCTCTGTTCAGTGCCCTCTGAAGCGAACCGTTTCCGCTGCCTCCCTGAACGGGCATGGAATCAGAGGTTGTTTCAATGCTCATATTGGTGCCGCTGTTGATCGGAGGCTGCGACTGAGCGGCAGCTGCAGCCCGGAGGTCAGCGAGAAGATCCTGCTTCTTACTGATATAGCCATTGGGGAGCCGTTCGATGTACTGTTCAGGAGTAATCAAATGGTTCATCAGCAGATTATCCAGAGTCTGCATAGAAGCCATTTCAGACCAGTACGAGCTTGCGCCCACTTCCTGCTCAATAGTCAGGGGAATTTCTTTCAGAATGGAGAAATCAAACGGCTGGGAGAAATCCTGTTCCGGCAGATTCATACCAAGGGGCTGTTCCCCTGCCTTGTCCATATCCATGCTAACTTCCACCGTGCGGACACCGTATCGGACAGACATGATATCAATCCAAATCCGCCCTGCATCCTCAAGGCACTGGTGGTCGTTCTGTTTGGTGAGCTCCATGGGCGTGTTGGCCGCACGCTGCAGGGCGATGATGGCAGAGGTGTTGTCCGGGCGGCTGTCACCCATGGCAACATCGGATGCACCCAGCAGGGAGTGTGTCTTATCGAAAGACAGTTCGATGAACTGGGCAATCTGAGGGCTGATAGATGCACCATCCAGCACCTTTGCGACCTGATCCACATTACCCTGCACACCCACAGCGGTGCCCACACTGCCGTCCCACCGGGAAATGCGGTTGCGGTCATAAATGACTTTGGGAAAAGCCGTGGTAAGCAGAGAAATACCGACCAGAGCGAACATCTTGTTGATGAATTTCTGGTTTGCCAGCAGGCCGGTGACCATAGCCTGTCCATGGTAACAGTCGCGGATATAGTCCCAGTTGATCCAGATCAGCGGATAGAGGGTATATTCGGTATCGTAAGCCTCCCGCAGAATACCCTGTTCGGTGGCCTCGATACACCAGATCGTGTTGGTATCCCGGTTTCGGAAGTAATACGTTACAACCGTCACCTTGTCATCGGTGATATTGTCATACTTGTTTTGGAATTTATCAGAATCCGGCTTGATGCTTTCGATGTCCTCGATCTCGCAAAGGCCATCCTCCTTGTACTGCTCTGCGCGGTACCGTACCTCGTCCACCATTTCCCGGCGGTAGATAATGACAAACGGCTGGCGCTGGACATCCCGGCAGTTGGGATTGCCGAACATAACGCGGAGGTTGTCGATAATCTCAGCAACGATCTCGCCCTTTACATCCTGGCCATTCTCAATATCGGGGTCAAAATAGAAGTGCATACAGCCGTCGCCGCAGACTGCAGCGTTGCGCAGAAATTCCCGGTTCTTAGCCACAATACGGTTCCGCTTGATGATTGCGGCAAACTGTTGGCTTACAATTTCCGCAATCTTTTCCAGCGCCTTCATGGTGAGCTTGGATGTGGAGGGCATGGGAATTGCCCGGATCACCAGATTGTCGGATGTGATGGTGGAAACCTGGAAATTGATAACGCGCTTGAACATATTGTAGGTAGGAGTCGGCAGGCCGTTGGACTCCACACCCTCCCACTGGTTTCCGATAAAGAAGTTCTCGTTGACGGTAACCTGGTCATAAAGACCGATGTTCTCGTTGAAACTGTACCCCTTCTCAAACCGACCCCAGATTTCTTCGTGGGTGGGGATTTTGAATTTCTTAGGCATCAGCGGGCCTCCTTTGTGCGGCCTCTCTTGACAGCCTCAAGAGGGTCATAATCGAAGATGGAAGCAAGGCTGGAGGCGAAATCATTGACCTTATCCGCAGCCTGCTGCGCCTGGGTGTAGTCCAGCGACATATCCTTTAACTGTTTAGAGACACCAATAATAGCGTCATGATGCCGCTTGAACTGTTCTTCATATAATGCATTCGACCGCGCAAAGCGCTCATCGATTTTCTTGCCGAAAGCATCCAGCAGATTGTTGACTCTGTCCTCTGTTTCCTCCCGGCAGTCTGCATCCTCAGCCTTGCGGTCGATGTACTGCAGCATGGCACTGAACCGGCGGTTAACATACCGTTTTTCCAGAAAATAAAGGATAAAAAGGACGATTTGTGCCAGCAGCGCAACCGCCAACAGAATCATGGAGAGATAGTCCATGGAGGTCTCCTTTCAGAAACGGGGAGGCCGGAGCCTCCCCATCGAGCATACTTAGGCCGTAACCTCGTTGTAGGTAGCGGCACTGTGGAACTTACCCTCTGCCTTGGCACAGCAGCGGAAGATATCGCCAGCTTTGACTGTAACAGCGGCACTGTACACCTTGGCATCGGCGGACTGGTATCGGGGATCGGAACCGTCCAGAGTGTAGTAAACAACACCATCGTTGGAAGTGACAGTGGCCTTGCCGTCGGCGATGGCTACGGTGGGAGTGGCGGTCACAGCAGAAGCGGCACAGGCAACGGCGGCACCAGCGGCCAGGCTGGGCATAACGAAAGCATCGAACTTGCAGCGGTACTGCAGGCGGTCGCCGTCCATGTTCTCGGAATCCTTGATGCCACGGAAGGTGTTGATCTTCTCGGGAGCGATGATGGAATCCTTGACGAAGATAGCGAAGTAACAGTTCTCGGGGAACTTGCGCTTGGAGACGGGCTGCACATTCAGACCGTCGAACTTACCGACGGTACCCTTGGGCAGAGTCTCGCCACCCAGAGAATCCAGACCGACCCACTCGGGAGCCAGCTTCAGAACCTTCAGATAGGGACGGGCGATGTAGAGAGTACCTTCGGTCTCGGGCACATCCTCGTCGATCATGGCATCATGCAGATCGATGATCTGCTCGATGATGGTAGCCTTGGTGGGAGCTGCTTCCAGACCCATGTGGATACCGGCCTCGGTGCACCACTTCAGCAGACGATACTTGTCCTTGCGGGGACGAATCCGCTTATCGGCGTAAGCCTTCATGATGGCGCCGGCCTTCTTGATGTTGAACTGAGCATCGTTGTTGCCGCGGTCAACGGAGCGATCTAGAGAAATGTCCTGAGTCAGCTTGAAGGTGTAGCGGTAGTCGCCGACCTCGACAACCTTACCGAAGCGGGAACCGGTAGAGGGATCAACGGTCTTGTCATAGTTGTTCAGTTCAGTGGTTGCGATCTCCAGAATGTGGACGGTATCGCTGCCGCTGAACTCAGCATCGATATTGTGGTTAAATGCGTGTTCGGTCACGGACCGGCTGGCAAAATACTTTGCCAGAGCGGTGCGGAACTTCTCACCAAAATGGATAGTTTCAGCCATAATGGGTTATCCTTTCCGGCACTTATCCGAAAAGTGCCTTTTCAAAAACGTCATAGTCGCTCTTGGAACTCCGGCCGCCGGAATCTTTCTGAGAGCCGGGAGAACGTTTCTTGTTCTTATCGTTCTGCGCCTTGGCAGCGAGCTTGCGCTCCAATTCGGCGATCTTGGCGGAATCCTGAGCTTTTTCATACTTACGGTAAGCAGCGGACAGGCTCATGCCGTTCTGAATGTCGGGAGCCAGCTTATTCACCAGTTCCTCGGTAATTTCCACACTGGGATATTCCCTCCGGAACTCTTCGACATCCCGCCGGACACGGGATTCAGAGTCTTTCTCCTGTTCCTGCTGCTGGGTCTGCTTGGCTTTGTAGCCGTTCAGCTCCTTTTCCAGTCTGGCAGACTTCAACTCTTCGCGGGCAACATCCTCAGAAGCGCCGGCGCTCTTTCGGAAGTTGACGTAAAGGGATTCTGCAAGCTGTTTCAGGGTAGAGCCGCTTTTCTGGGCAATGGTGTCCAGAATATCCAAAACAGCCTGTTGGGAAGAAACACCTTCCAGCTTGGATCGCAGATCCTCGATGGTCTGCTGGTGCTTAGTGTTCTGCTCCTTGACCCGGTCATAGTCAGCACCTTTCTGGGCAAGGGCGGTCATTTCCTCAAGAGTGACCGTGCGCTCCTCTTTGTTGACCTTGAGAGTGAAGGTCTGGTTGGCATCGGTATTGCCTCCCTTGTCCTCCTTGTCGCCGTCAGCGTCGGTTTCCTCGGAATCGTCGATCTTCATCCTCGGAATCTTCGTCGCCCTCGTCGCCGTCCTCGCCGTCGGAGTCGGTGTCCTGAGTGTCAGTGTCGGTTTCGGTTACATCAGAATCCTCTGCACCATCGTCGCCGTCGGTCTGGTAGTCGTCGTCGAACAGGGCGCTTTCAAAATCCTCAAAACCAAAATCTTCATTCTCGTGCATAGGGATCTCCTTTCGTTTTCGGCTCTGGTAGGCCGTATATCACAGCTCTGGTAGGCTGGAAACTATGAATCAGCACATTATGTAGCTCCGGGACAGGCCGGTGCCGCACATGTGGTGGAAATAATCCTCGCTGCCCTCGTCCTCGTCATCCTCGACAGGAACCTTGACAGGATCGGCGGGAAGCGTATAGGTCTGAGCAAAATACCGCAGGGCATCGGGGCCGTGGGTGATTTCATGGGGCTGCTTGGCAACGTCATTCGGGTCGGTTTTATCGTGCTGCAGGCACTTGAGCGAATCGATCAGAGAGCCGCAGGTGTCGAAGATAATCAGGCCCGGCTTGCCGTCCTCCCGGATCTTGAGCAATTCTTTCAAGGCATACCAGCCCTGCTTACGGTTGTTGTCCGCTTTGTAGAGGGAAACACCGTATTCCATGAAGGTATTTGCCTGGGAGCGTCCGTTTTCACGGTTTCTTGCCCATAGGTCTGGGGGCGCAATGGTGTAGTTGATATTTTCATCCGGCCTCGTAAGACCAAGCTGCATTTTTGCCGCCTCGGACACGATCTGGTCGGACTGCTGATACTGGCGGTATACATAACACCGTCCGGTTTCGTCCTCTGCCACCCAGATGCAGAAATGACAGTCAAGGCCGTAGTCCATCGCCCGGTACCGCCGCCAGTGAGCTTTCAGCGGGAACGGCTTGCAGGTGTGGATTCCGTCAGTAAATTCCTCGAAGTACACACCGGACAGGGCGTTCCAGTCGCCGTAGCGGTGCGCCCGGCGGATGTCCTCAGGCAGCAGATCCAGCTGGTCGATATAGTCCTTGTTGATGTTTTTGTTGTCATCGACCGTTGCCGGGATGAAAACATAGTCATCGGGATTCTCCGTACCTCGGAAATCCCGGTCAACAAAGAGTCGCTTTACCCAGAAATGGCCCACACCGCCGGGGTTGCAGGATAGGTATATACGCTTCGGCAGTCCGTTGTCGCCACGGATGATCGCGGCCAGACCACGGAACTCAGACTCCAAAAACTGGGTAGCCTCGTCGATAAACAGAATGTCCCAGTTGTTGCCCTGGAACTTACCCTCAACAGTGGAGGAGTAGTCCGGCATATTGGAGAATTTTATCTTACTGCCGTTTACAAAGGTCAGCAGGTGTTCTGTCTTGTTGTAGGACCGGGATTCCTGCGGAAGCAGCTTCAGCATGGGTTGGATAATAGGGTTTTCCAACTGGTCATACTCTCGTCTGACAACAAGGATCTGGATTCCGGCATAATACAGGGCCAGTAGAACAGCCTTGCGGATAATTGCCCAGCTCTTACCACCACCACGGGCGCCGCCGTAACAGGTGTATTTCACCGTGGAAAGGAAGAAACGCCATTGCGGTTCAGAGTTTGGGGCACCGAGATCAATCGTGATACTCTTCTTGCCCTCTGCGTTTTTCTCTGCCATCGGCTCCTCCTTCCGGGAAAATGAAAAGAGCCAGGGCGAACATCCATTTGGATGCTGCTCTGGCTCTAAGCTCTGGCAAGGTTATGATTGATTTTGAACTCCTCCCGGCACCGATTACAGTACAAGGGAAAGTCTTTCAGTTCTGTTTGGGGCAGAACCTTGGTGTTGGTTTTCTTTCTGCACTTCGGGCAGATCAGAAAGCCGTTTTTATTTACTTCCATTTTCTCCTCCTGTGTAGAGGTTGGCGGAACAGGCCGGACTTGAACCGACACCGCCCATAAATGCGCGGAACGGATTAGCAATCCGCCGCAGTACCAATTATGCTTACTGTTCCGTATTGCCCCTTTCTTGCGGCTAGGGGCCACAGCACTCAAAAAGGGTTTTGGCAGAAGATGGAGGACTCGAACCCCCAAGAGACCATCGCTGACCTCCATGTCGGTTTTCTAGACCGCTGTCTTACCAGTTAGACTAATCTTCCGTATGGATCATTTTCGTAAGGCCGCGAAAATGATGTGGTGGGCCGGGTGAGACTCGAACTCACAAAGGGACTGCTTTTGAGACAGTTGCGTTTACCGGTTGCGCCACCGGCCCGGATTTGACGGCAAGCCAGAGGGGATTTTAACCCTGACCCTTTGCATCGGAGTAATGCGTTGCTGTTCCAGCACCCTCCGCCTTATCAGGACGGCGCACCACCTGTTGTGCTATATCGGCGTATTGCCCGGGGTTACCCGGGCGGGGTTAAGTATGGATTACTCAAGCCATACCTGCCAGTTCAGATAAAAGCAGTTTCGGATCCAGATATGGAAAATATCTCCGTTCTTCTTGTTGAACGGGTATTCTCTCATAAACTCGAACACATCAGGCAGATATTTCCAGGGCCGATTCAACCAAAGCTCTTTGAGCCGATTTCTTCTCTGCGCCTTAAACCGAGGACCTTTTTGCTTTCTCATGGCTTTACTCCACGATCTGCCAGTCGTCTGCCAGCATATCCGCCTGGGATGCCAGCCAG
>JBJDYI010000084.1:0-2849 GCA_051867165.1 Faecousia sp.
CGACCTCCAGCGTGACAGGCTGGCGTGCTAACCGACTGCACCACCGGGCCAGATAAATGGTGGGAACAACAGGGCTCGAACCTGTGACCTCCTGCTTGTAAGGCAGATGCTCTCCCAGCTGAGCTATGCTCCCGTCTGCCGTTTCAGTGCTGCGCACCTCAGCGACGTAGATGATTATATACCAGGAACCCTAAAAAGTCAAGAACTTTTTTGGAAAAATTCCAAAAAACTTTTTATGATCCTTTTTGTGCTTTTCCCACCATTTTCCTGCTTTTTTTATATATTTTTCAAAATCTCCTCAATATCCGACGGAGAGAATTCATAAACGGTATCACAGAACTGACATTCCACCGGGAAATTCTTTCCCTCGGCAGCAATCTCTTCCAGCTCTTTTTTTCCCAGGCTGATGAGTGCGCCTTCCACCCGGTCGCGACTGCAGTAGCACTTGTAGCAGACCTCCTGGGTCTCCATAAACACCACACCCAGGCTGCCGCAGACTTGGCCCAGAATGTCCTCGGGGGTGAGACCCGCTTCCAGCATTTTGGTGACGGCGCCGGCGCGCTTGATGCCTTCTTCCAGAGTGTCGATGATTTCATCGGGAGCGCCGGGCAGCAGCTGCACCAGATAGCCACCGGCCACCTTCACGCTGCGGTCCCGGTCCACCAGCACACCCAGGGCGCAGGCGGTGGGCGTCTGTTCGCTCTGGGCAAAGTAGGCGGTGACATCGTCACCAATCTCGCCGGACACCAACGGCGTAGAGCCAACATACGGTTCCTTCATCTGCAGATCCCGGATCACCGTCAGGGTGCCATCCGTTCCCACGGTTGCGCCCACATCCAGCTTACCGGGGTATTTTTCCACCAGTTCCACCTTGGGTTCCGTGACACAGCCCCGGACATTGCCTTCGGGGTCGGACACCACGGTGATGGTGCCGATGGGGCCGCCGCCCCGGATCTGCAGGGTCATGGACCCGTTTTCCACTTTCTGCATATTGCCCATCATGGAAGCTGCCGTCAGAGCCCGTCCAAAGGCCGCTGTGGCGTTGGGGGTAGTGCCATGAATCCGGGCTGCTTCCCGGACAATTTCCGTGGAGCGGATGGCCACAACTTTTACAAAGCTGTCCATGGTCATACCGCGAACCAGATAATCTTTCATTTTCGTTTTCCCTTTCTTGCTTTGAAATAAATACGCTGCTCCCCTTCCCGGGGCGCTTCAAACAACCGGTCGGCATAAACTTCAATATGGCTGAAGCCCGCCGCCTTTAAGTAATCCGTCAACTGTTCCCGGGAATAGGCATACTCCCGGTGCTCTTCAAAGGAGCGAATCCAGGTTTCTCCCCGGCGCTGGAACAGGTCCATGCCATAAGAGCAGATATTGGTCTTTTCGTCAAATTCTCCCCGCCAGACACAGTAGACATCGTCGTCCTCATCCAGAAACACCTGGCCGTCCATGGCCCGGAGTTTTTCCGGGGTATTCACATCAAAAATGAAGATGCCACCGGGGTTCAGGGCCTTGTAGACCCTTCTGATGGCCTCCGCACAGTTGTCGGGATCGGTGATGTAGTCCAGGCTGTCCAGGGCGCACACCGCCAGATCCACACCCCTGGGAAGCCACAGCTGTTCCAGCCGCTGGCAAACGAACCGGGGCGGATGTTCCATGTCCATACATTTTTCCCAGGCGGCGGTAAGCATATCCTCGCTCATGTCCACCCCGGTGACGGTCAGACCCTGCTCTGCCAGGATTTTTGAAACAGAGCCGGTGCCACAGGCCAGGTCCACCGCTGTCCGGGGATGGATGCCCTCCCGCTTTAATATCTCGTTGTAAAAAGCCACGGTGGCCTCGTAGTCCACATCATTGGTCAGGCGGTCATAGCTGGCCGCCAGGTTTTCATAGGCACCCATGGATGCACCTCTTTCTGATTTCGGCAAATCAGAAAACCTCTGCGCGGGAGGGGCACGCCCCGCCTATACAAGCAATGATCCGATAGCCGGAAAATATCCCGGCCCGTGGTGGGCCGGGATGCAAAAGCATGATTTAGCGCTTGAAGATGCTGAAGATCTCGTCGATGTCAGTCATGTCGGCGCTCTTGCTGGGCTTCTGAGCAGACACCACAGGGGTATCGATGTCCTCAGGCACAAAGCTGGGAGCGTTGGATGCCTTGGGAGCGGCAGCAGTCTTCTTGGGAGCAAATGCCTCAGGCTTCATTTCAAAGCCGGTGGCAATGACGGTGACCCGCATCTCATCGTTGAAATCATCGGAGAAGGTGGCGCCGAAGATAATGTTGGCGTCGGGGTTGGCGGCCTCCTGCACGATGCCGGCAGCGGTCTCCACATCGTCCAGGGTCATTTCCATGGAGCCGGTAACGTTCACCAGCACACCGGTGGCACCGTTGATAGAGGTCTCCAGCAGAGGACTGGAAACGGCGGTGGTGGCAGCCTGCTCGGCCTTCTCCCGGCCGGTGGCAGTGCCAACGCCCATGTGAGCCCGTCCGGCATCCTTCATGACGGCGGAAACGTCGGCGAAGTCCAGGTTGATGATGACGTTCTTGGAGAAGCCCACCAGCTCGGAGATGGAGGTAACGGCCTGCTTCAGCACATCGTCGGCAATGCCGAATGCGTTGGCGAAGGTGATCTTCTGGTCAGTAACATACTTCAGACGGTCATTGGGGATGATGATCAGGGAGTCCACCTTGCTGCTCAGGTCAGCAATACCCTGCTCAGCCTGACGCATCCGGTTGGCACCCTCAAACTTGAAGGGCTTGGTGACAACACCGACGGTCAGAATACCGGCCTCATGGGCCAGGTCAGCCACAATGGGAGCCGCACCGGTGCCGGTGCCGCCGCCCATAC
>JBJDYI010000085.1:0-1809 GCA_051867165.1 Faecousia sp.
GCGCACATGACGCCAGTGATGTAGTCGATCACCACGAAGGCGATCAGCGCATACAAAAAGCCGTCAAAGCCACCCAGGAACCAGCCGCAAAAGCCGCCCAGGGCAGAGAAGGCGATCTGTACGCCACTCCAGATTTGTTTCATGTTTCATATCCTCCTTGCGTTTTGTTATGAAAAAAGGCACTCTTCCGAGCGCCTCATTTCCTATGAACATAGAATGAAAGAACTGCCATTGTCGATGTAGGGCATGGCCTGTACCCAGCTAGAGCCGTTATCGATATATGGGATCGCGGCGACCATGCTGGAGCCATTATCGATATACACCAGTCCCGCGCCACCACTGGTGGTCAGGGTCATGGTGCTGCACCAATACCACCAGCCGTAAGTCGTGCTACCAGGGAAAACCCAGACATAATAGGTGGTATTGGGCAGGAGCAGAATACTGGCAGAGCCTGTGCCGATATACACACCGTTCGAGAGAGACATGGTCAGAGAGCCGGTATAATCGGAACCCGATCCGGCATTTGTGTGGCTGGTCGAGGAAGTGGTGATATAAAAGCGGATTGCGGAAGTGGTGGAGCCGCCGCCAGTGCTACAGTTCCCGGTCGTAATTGAAACGCTGGACGCGCCAGTCGATGGCGCGGTAAAACTGTAGCGGGCAATTCTGTTAGAACTGGACTCGTAGCCAACAACTGCGCTGACACCGCTCGTTCCGGCTTTGTAATAGGTCGGTGAACTGAGGGTAATGGTAGCCACTCAAATCACCCCACAGTCTTGAAGAAGAGGCGACCTTTCGTTCCCGCACTGGGCAGAGAGCTTCCGTACTGGTAGCTACTCAGAATGGTGTTTCCCGCAGCCAACAGATTCTTCAGACCTGTTGCGCCGGAGGTCGCTCCAGTACCGCCTTTCGTCATCGCAATCGCTGTGGCGTTCCAGGTGCCGGAGGTCAGTGTGCCAACGGCGGTGATGTTGGTCTGGGCCTTGAAGGACGGAAGCGAGGAAGTGCCGTTGGACATAAGGATGTAGCCGGAAGTGGACGGGGTGACCATGCTGACAGCGGAGGTTCCGTTACCTACCAGCACATAGTTAGCGGTGAGCGTGGTTCGCCCGGTGCCGCCCTTGGCAACAGTCGCCGCGCCATCCGCCAGCTTAGCGGTGGTGATATTGGCATCCGCAACCTTTGCCGTTGTTACCGCCGCGTCCGCGATTTTTGCGTTGGTAACAGCCGAGTCCGCGATCTTGGCATTGGTGACCGCCGATGCCTGGATTTTATCCGCAGTGACTGCGTCGGTTCCGATCTTCGCCGCTGTAACCGCTCCACTGGCGATTTTTACCTCTGTCACAGCCGCGCTTGCGATCTTGGCGCTGCTGACCGCGCTGGTTCCGATCTTCGCGGCAGTGACGGCACCGCTGGCGATCATATCCGCCACGATCAAAGGAATGCGCACACAGGCGGCATCCGCCGAAGAATAGATGGAGGAGATTCCGGCTGCGCCCAGTGCCACTACACACAGCGGGAACTCATAAAGCCGCCCGGTGCCGTTGACATCTTCTTGTGTCAGCGAAGGGAAGCCAGTTGCCGTGGTGGCGTATTCGATTACGAATGCGGCTTGCTCAAAGGTGTCGGTCGTGGCTGTCTGCGCCAGATCAATGGAGATCAGGACGCGGGCATAGCCGGAGGTCGCGCCATCAATGATGACTGACGTGGTGGCGGTCAGCTTCATCTCCCGGCCAGCGGCGACAAAGTATCCGGGCGTGATCATCAGAGACGATCCGCTGAAGGACAGCTCACAGCCGGAAATGATGCCGT
>JBJDYI010000085.1:1909-10702 GCA_051867165.1 Faecousia sp.
GTGATCATCAGAGACGATCCGCTGAAGGACAGCTCACAGCCGGAAATGATGCCGTCCTCGATGGCGCATTGGAACAGCCTGCCGTGATCCTTGGCGGTCACTGTCTGGTTGTCAAAGTTGATTCCATGAATACTTGTACTCATATTCTTGCTCCTTTCAGTCTCTCGGTGAGAGTGGTAGCGAGTTCTCCACTCTTGTAGTGGAAGCGGTTATCCCCAGAGGAAATGCCAATGTAGGAAATGTAGGAACTCATCAACCCACCATCCAGGCGGATATAGGTGGTGTCGTAGAGATCGAATTCCCGGTTGCTTTTCCACTCGATTTTGTGGGAGTTGGAGTTCTGTGAAAATACATCCTGCACACGCTCATCGATATCTTCACCTTCCATCAGCGCCAACACTTCCCAGGCTCCTTCGGCCCGATCTGTAGGTTCCGTCTTGGTGACTGATCCGCTTTTTGACAGGTAGTAGTCGGTACCGACGCCGCCGCGATAGGCCGTCACCTTGGCGATGGAAGATCGGTTGTAGGAACGGGAGATGAGCTGACAAGTGCCATCGTCAAAAACGATATTGTGGGTCGGCCTGGTCCGTCGGGCGATTCTGACCAGGAGAAAGTCCTGCTCCACGGAAAAGGACACTTGAACATCCCGCAGGCGGTTGACCTTCCGCATATAGGTTTTCAGGTTATACAGCCCATCTTCGACGGTCGGTGGAAGGTAGTCCGTAACATCGGTGTTGACGATCAGAAGATATGGCATGGCATAGACATCATCCGAAACAGACTTATAGTGATTTTCCAGTTGTTCAGCCAGCCAGCTTCCAATCGTAGTCCCTTCCGCTATGTATGGGAGCTTGCGGTCGAACGCGCTCCGCACATCCACGACCGTCACGGTGGTCTGCTGATCCTCCGGGGTCACCTGGTCAATCAGCCAGATATGGCCGTCCATGATAAGAAAATCGCCCTCATGGCCGCGAGTAACTTCGTTGCCATAAAGGACGATATTTCCAACATCATCTTCAATGGAGGCCAATGGCACTTCCCAGCTAACCGCCTCTGCGGAGACAACGGTAGCGAAATCCTTTCTCCTTTTTACATAGGCAATCATGGCTATACACTCCTGTAGTAATAGTAGACCCGCACCGTTGCCGAACCACGAATGATTTCATCCGCGCCGAGATACAGCGTGCAGTCCTCCGATACGGGAATTCTGGGGAAGGGCTCATAGGCCAAATCCACGCATTCCAGGATGTCGCTTACCTTGCCGCTGCCATCGATCTTATGAGCATAGCTGTTCCCATACTGGGTGGAAACCTCGATCTGCTCTCCGGCAGAAAGGGTAATGTTGAGCGCGCATACACCATAGGTCTGCCCGGTGGTGGAGCCCTTGAGCGTGATCTTGGGGTTGATGATTTCACCCGAATAGTTCAAGACGAAAGCGGCGGGAATATGTCCGGCCGTTCCCAAGTCGACTGCCATGCTGCCAGCATTGGAAGAACTGTAAATCAGGTCAGAGGCATAGCTGAAGGGATACTGCATGACATTGCCTTCCTCGGTGGACATCGTCATTTTGGAGGGTGTCGCCCGGTACCACGGGGTGAGGCAGGCAAGCGACATAGGAACGGAGAGCCAACGGGTGTCCGTCAGCTCCGTTTTGGTCAGGTAGTTAATCCTGACCTTGCGGTAGAACTCCGTATTCCCATAGGGCTTGTAGATCAGAAACAGGTCATCAGATACAGCGCACCAATCCACGAAGGCACGATAATCCGCATAGGCGTTATCACCGATGAAAACGAGATCCCCCGCAATGGTGCTTTGCGGTTCGGAATCGCCGGAGATGGGGCGAAAAAAGCCCTTATGGATGTCAGCGAAGGACGGCGAAAGGTTCACCCCAAGCCCGGTGGGATTGGACAGGAAGATCCCCTTTTCGCCGTTCAGACTCTGGCGGCTGCCAAGGCCGTTCTCGATATAGAACTTTCTCAAATTGCCGCCCCCAATCTTGCGTTAAACCGCACAAACAAATAGTCAATGGTCGCTTCGTCCAGCGTCTGAGGATAGATATTGATGACCGTCTGCCCGGCCGCGGCGGATACACCATTTACCCCATTGGCGGTAACGGAGCCATCCACGGAGAAGCTGGCAGGCAGTGCTGTGGACATATCCGCAGCCAGACCATGCATCACATCGTTGATATCCGCGCTCATGGCCTCCGCTGCTTTGACAGCTTCACCGCCATTCCGATCAATAGACCCGGCGAGGCCTTTTACCAGCATTTCACCGACCCAGGCCATCTCATCCGAGGGGCTGTGGATACCGAAGAAGTCGCAGATTCCGTCCCAAATAGACGAGATCCACCCGGACACCTTGTCCCAGAGCCAGGAAGCCAGTTGCTGGATGCCCTGCCACAAGCCCTTGACGATGTTGCCGCCGATCTCGACGATTTTATACATCAGAGAGCCAAATGCGCTGACGATACCCGCGATGATCTGGGGTACCGCCTTGACAATTTCCACGATGATAGTGGGCAGATTCTCAATCAGGGCAACGAATAGCTGGACACCAGCCAGGATGATTTTGTCGATATTCCCGATCAGAGCATTCACGATGCCGGAGATGATCTGGGGAATTGCCTGAACAATCGTTGTGATGATCTGAGGCAGCGCCCGAACCAGCGCAATCAGGAGGTCGATACCTGCTTGAATGATCTGGGGGATGGCACTCAGGACGGCCGAAATGATATTGTCGATGATTTTGGGAATGGCCGCGACAATAGCTGTGATAATCTGGGGCAGCGCCTCGACCAGCGATGTCAGTAGCTGTATCCCTGTGTCGATGATCTGAGGGATGGAGTCGAGGAAAAAGGTGACGATTCCGTCGATGATTTGCGGCAGCGCCTCGATCACCACGGGAAGCGCCTCCAGAATTCCCTGCGCCAATCCCGTGATAAGCTGAAGGGCTGCGTCCAGGATCAGAGGGAGGTTGTCGACGAGAGTTTGGCACATCTGGACAACCACCTCGACCAGTGTCGGAATCAAAGTGGGCAGAGCTGTTGCCAGTCCTGTTGCGATGGTTACGATCACTTGGGCGGCAGTCTCGATCAGCATGGGCAGATTGGAAAGGATGCCGCTCACCAGCGCCAGCACCAACTGGAGCGCACCGTTGGTGATCTGGGGTAGCCCCGCAATCAGCCCGTTCAGAATGGAGAGGATGATCTGACTTGCGCTCTCTACAATAACGGGGAGATTGTCGATGATCGCCTGACCAAGAGAGCCGACAATAGAAGCGATGACCTCCAGCAGTTCCGGCACATACTCCATAACCGCGTCCAGCGCTTTGGGAAGAATCTCACCGATCACATCGGACATCTTCCCAATATCGCCGTTGGCATCCGAGATGCCTTTTGTAAATTCAGCGAGGAGTTCGACACCCGTGCCGGACAGCTCTGTCAGAACAGGAAGCAAAACAGTACCGAGGGCGTTTTTCGCACCCTCGGCATTCACTTTAAGATATTGGAGGTTATCATCCAGCGCGCCATAGGCGGCAAGCATATCTTCCGAGAGAACATACCCGGCATTCCGGGCTTCCTCTCCCAATTCCTGCATCCGCTGTGCGCCGGCTTCGATCAAAGGGTTCAGTTCCTGGGCGGACTTGCCAAGAATCGTCATGGCCAGGGCATCCCGCTCGGTTTCATTTTCGACCTTGCCCAGCGCATCGATCAGCTCCCAATACACAGTGTCGCTGTCACGCATATTGCCGTTGGCATCGGTCACAGATACACCCAGAGCATCATAGGCGGCAACCATGGTCTTGGAGCCGTCTGTAGCCGACTTCATGGACTTAATCTGCTTTGCCATGGACTTGGTGAGGGTTTCTGTCGAAACATCCACCAATTCGGCGGCATACATATACTCCTGGAGCTTATCCGTTGCAATGCCCGTCACAGTGGACTCCGTGAGGACGGTGTCAGCATAGGCCGCGCCTTCCACGGCCATATCAACCAGTGCCTTTCCCGCGGCAACAGCGGCGGCAGAAACGGCGGCGAAGGCCGCAGCTATGGCAACGCCCGCTGCCTTGCAGACAGCGCCCAGCTTCTCGAACTTGCCCCCGGCATCATCGCTCTGTTTGCCAGCGTCCTCAACCTCGTCACCGAAGTCATCGGCCTGCTTTTCCGCATCGTCGAACTCTCCGGCGGCTCTGTCCAGGGCATCATTGTTCTGCTGAAGTTCCCGCTCCATGTCATTGAGGGCGGCTTCAGCGTTGTTTAGCTGAATCTGCCATGCCTGGGTACGGCGGTCATTCTCACCAAAGGAAGTGGCAGCATTCTCCAATGCTTTCTTCAGCGTTTCAATTTTCTGCTTCTGGGCTTCGATCTCTTTATTCAAGACCGTGTTCCGTGCGGTCAGGGCCTCCACGGACTGGTCATTTTTATCAAACTGGGAGGAGACCAGCTTCATTTCGGAGCCGAGGACTTTGAAGGACTGGTTAATTTCAGACAGCGCCTTCTTGAACTCTTTTTCGCCCTCCAGCCCAATCTTCAGGCCAAAATCATCCGCCACAACATCACCTCCCTGGCCGGATTAAAATAGGAGCCTCTCAAGCTCCCGTTTTGCGTTACTTAGATATTGGTTATCGACTGACTTCCTGTAGAAGCCAGCAGATTTTTCAGCACGGTTTCGTACTTCGGAGTTGATCGCCAATGCCGCTTCCAATTGAAGTTCACATCGGCGCATCGCCAGTAGCTTCTGCCGCATTTCCTCTCCAGGTTTGAACGCCTGGGCGAAAGGAATCCCCTGGGCATACCGAGCCAGAGTGTCAAAACGGAGCGTGCTGTAGGTCAGACGTTTCGGAAACTGCTGGTAATATTGAGAGGCATTCGCCCGAAGGCCGTTGCCCATCGTCCAGAACACATCCCACACAGCGGGTAGATTTGCAGAAATAAACTTCTCGCGGTGCGTCACCAAAAAATCGGTGACAGCACCGGAGGAGATCACTTCTGCTGGAAAAAGCCATTGAAAGCTGTGCGGGAACATGGTTTCGTAGGTCAGCCAGGAGAGAACGACCTCTCGCGGTCTTTGGAGATAGTGTTTTATCCCTTCGTGCTTGCGCTCTGACCAGTCATCCGCAATGCGGGCGATATCCACATCGCTATTGGGGAGTTCCAGACCAAAGCATCGGGAACCGACAACCGCTTCATAATAGATCATAGCCTATAGCCAAACGGCAATCACGGTGAACTGCTCTCCATCCGCAAAAGCGGTTATATCCGGGTCGATACACCAATATAGCGTTCGGTCACTGATACGGATACAGCTCAAAGTCGCTGCCGTATTCAGCGTATAGGAGCTATTGGTGTATTGGGCTTTTGCTGCGGTCATACAGAGCATATAATTTGGGGCATTCACCTGGATGACCAAAGCCGCGCACAGATTATCCGTTACATCCCGCTCGTCAATTACCGTGCCGGGGACAATGATTTCTCCATTGCTGATGCTGGCCGTGCTTCGCTTCACGGTCGCGCCTGTTGACGAGGAGGTTTTCACTTGGCCCAGGAGAGCTACCAGGTCACCGAGGAGCGCGCCTGTTGGGACAGCGACATTCTGTTCGGTTAACCAATCCGCAAGCTCCTGCTTGGCGTTTACCAGTCGCGTGATTTCAGATTCGATACTCATAATTCCTCCCGATTCCCGTATCAGGCGATGGTTCCCGTCCCGGTTTTCCGGGTGATGGTTACAGAACCAGCGCCTTTCACAACGACAAGAAAGACGCCCACGCCTTTCACAAGGCTGGAGCTGGAACTACTGATATAAGCTGTGCTGGACACCAGCGCGCCAGTCGTAGTGATCACTGGCGTAGCATTCAGCCGAATGGTACCACCGCTGACAGTTACGGCAAGTACTAGCAAAGAGCCGACCGGGCAAGTGTATGACCCCACCGAAGTGGAATCCGCCGTGACGATGCCATTGGAGAATTGATGAACGGCTGAGAGCGTAACATTGGTATCCAGAGTAACCGTTACAGCGGCGCTTTCTGTGCTGGAGCCTCCTGCCGGGATGTTTGCCAATAGAGCGACCAAATCACCAAGCAGAGCTCCGTTGGGAATCGTCACGCCTTGGGAAGCCAGCCAGTTTGCAAGCTCCTGCTTGGCTCCAACCAGCCTTGTGATTTCGGTTTCAATGCTCATGGCTCCTCCTAAATAGCGGCCAGCGCCTGTTCAATATCGTCAGTCAGCGAAACCGCGCCGCCGCTGGTGTATCCTGCAGGGATGGTCACAGAAGTGGTGGTAAGGCCGTCCATCGTACCCGCAACGGAGCCATTGTCCGGCATGGTACCTGTGACCTTGAGTCCACCCACAAAAGCGATCTTTCCACTGAGGATATCAGGGGCCGTGGCATCGCCCTCGCTGGTGTCAATAAAGTTCGATGGGATCGCGGCGACAGTAACCTGGCTCAGAACTTTTCCCGTGCTGGGGGTCACTTGCTGAGACTCCTTTGTGGGGGTGACAGTCTTTGCCTCTGTGGTGATCTTCACCGACCCAGCACCGCTATGGTAGCCTTTTGCAATGGTGTAAGTCGTAGTCCCGGTATCCAGGATTTTGCTGACAGCACCATTATTCGGCATAGTACCTGTGGTGACCTTTCCGTCTGCGGTGACCACGATTTTGCCTGTCAGGACATCTCCCGCAGCCGCCGTAACGCTGGACACATCCTGATAAGCGTCCGGGATCGCGGCAACGGTGACATCAGAAAGGCCATAATAGCCACTATCCGGGGTGATGGGCTGCTGGGCCTTGGTGGGCGTAACGGTCTTACTCTGAAGACTATAGTTACCGCCTCCAGATACACCTGAGACAGTACCGCTGCCGTTGTGGTAACCAGCGGGAATGGTGTATGTGTCACCTTCCTGCACAGACGCGCTCACAGCGCCCCGGTTTTCAATTCCGTTGACCGCAGTGGCGCAGTCATCCAGATTGGCGGTCGAGGATACAAGCCCCAGGGCCACCAGCTTGGTGCGGATTGTGTTTCTGTCCGTTTGAATTCTGGACAGTTCGGTTGCAATACTCATGTATTATCCTCCTGTTATATGGTCTGGAGCAGGACACCGATATTGCCGAGGGTAGTCTGAACAGCGGCTGCGGTGATGGGAAGCGTGTTGTCCAAAGATGCATCCTCCGCGACTTCTACAGCAAGCCGCCCCTGGCTGTCCCATTTCAGAGCGTTACCTAACTTGAGGTTGCTGCCATCCACCGCTGTAACCTGGGCATTCATGGAGGCGTTCAGCGTCTCATTGTTACTGACCAGCGAAGCCTGGATGACCATCCGGCATCAACTCCTTCCGATACAGTAGTGTTTTGGTCGAAAGTGAAAACACTTCTGTGGCCATGGCGGCACCATGAAGCAATACCCGCAACTGTACGAAGGCGATTTTATCATCCGGGAGGAGGAGCGTTTCTGCCTGGGTAAAGTTTGCTGTGACCGCTGTCCCGTCAGCGGAAAGAGAGAGGGCATCCCGTTCCTTAATGATCAGCGTGTTTCCGCATCGGAGGCAAAGCTGCGCGGCTTCACAATCCGCGATGCTTGCATCCAACTGCATCGTAAGTGAGGGTGTTGTTCCGGGAATCAGATTCATTTGCCTGCCTCCTCTCTCAGATTCCGTCCGGGATGATATCGTCGATGAAATACTCCCGCTTGGGCTTTGCAAGCCCGTTATACTGTTTGTGGCATTCCCACAGATCCAGAAGCAGACCAAACGGCATGAGCCAAACTTCCTCTTGGGTCAAATGAAGCTGGGCCAATCCGTAATAAAGAAGCCGGGTAAATAACTCCTCGTCACTTACCCGACCACCGCGTTTTTTGGGTCCGCCTCGCTTTCAATATTCCTCCGGGTTCCCTTATAGAGAGCTTCGGTGATCGCTGCCTTATAGGTAGCCAGATCAGCGGGAGCGGTGAGCAGCTCCACCACTTCCTCGGTGAGAAGCTCCTGGGGTTCATCCTTGTGCTTCAGATTGTGAACCAGGATGGACTGGTTTGCCAGCAGCGTGATAAGCCAGACGATTTCGCCCAGAGCCATCTCGAAATTTTCGGACTTCATGAGCTTGTCGCCCAGGTTCTCAAGCCCGCCGTAGCGGCCAGCGATTTCCTTGGTCGCTTTGGTGGTCAGAAGCAGCGTGTATTCATCGCCGCCAATCTGAATGTTCGCGGTGCGTTCAGCTTCCATGTTTCGTTCCTCCTTTTCGGGTTACACAGTGTAGGAAGGTTCGTACACTTCCTTATACCAGTTGGCGATGGTGTCCGCGCCCACAGTGGCATCGCCCTCGGTTGCTTCTGCTTTCCAGGGATGCTTGCCCTTGCCGTCCAGCTTGTTCCGGCGAAGGATGGTGCCTTCGATGGTAGGCGTGGAAAAAGTGATGCTGTCGCCCTTGGTGGCGAGATTGGTGGCGGGGATACCGAACTTAACGCGATAGAGCCAGTAGTATTTGTATTTGCCGTTGGCCTTTTTCGCACGGAAGCCAACCGCAACGGGGTCACCGCCATCCTCGCTGGTGGAGATCACCACACCATTGGCATCGATGTTTGCACCCGTCAGGTCAGAGGCGACAGCAGCGCCAATGTCATCCACACCCAGGGAGAGGGTGCCGGACTTGAATTCCTTGACAATTTCGGCGGCTCCGTCATCCGCATACAGCGTAGCCTCTGCCAGTTCCACAGACAGATCCGCGCTCATAGCCTTTGCCATCTGCATAGGGGTGGCATAGGTTTCATCACCGTTGTCATCCTCGGTGATTTTGGCATAGAACAG
>JBJDYI010000086.1:0-2818 GCA_051867165.1 Faecousia sp.
AGCAAGACCTTCAATCTGGCAGGTCTCGTGGGCAGCTACTCCATCATCTACAACAAATGGCTCCGGGAGCGGATCGAAAAAGAAGCTTCCCTGTGTCATTATAACGCCATGAATGTGCTGAGCATGCACGCCCTCATCGGCGCCTACAAGCCGGAAGGCTATGAATGGGTGGATCAGCTGCGGCAGGTCATCACCGGCAATGTGGACTTCGCCTGCGACTATATCGCCCGGCACTTTGAAGGCGTCACCGTCAGCCGTCCCCAGGGCACCTATATGCTGTTCCTGGACTGCACCGATTGGTGCGCCGCCCACGGCAAGACCATCGAGGATGTGGAGAAGGCTTCCTGGGAGGTGGGTGTTGCCCTCCAGGATGGCCGGATGTTCCATGGTCCCTGCCATCTGCGGGTCAATCTGGCCCTGCCTTTGAGCCGGGTGGAGGAAGCCTTCCACCGGCTGGACACCTATGTATTCAACGCATAATTTGAGATTGTCGAAATAACCCTTCGGGCTTTTTGACAAGTTCAAAAGGAGAGGATCTCAAGATCCTCTCCTTTTTGTTATTCTTTTTTCAGCAGCCGGGAATAGCCGCTGCCATACTGGACACACCGGGACACCCGGCTCAGGGTGGCCGAAGAAATATCCGCCTGGGCCATGATCTGTTGATAGGTGTTTCCTTCCATCAGCAGCTTCGCCGCAAAGACCCGCTCCGCCATGTTCTCCACTTCCTTACGGGTACACAGATCCTCCAGCAGAACCCGGATATCCTCCGGGTTATGAATACCGGCAATCAGCTGGTAAAGTTCTTCCAGTCTGCTCTGCTTGTCCGTCCGTTCCATTGTTCCTCCTGGTGGGCAGGGGATCTCCCCATTTTTGGTTACTTTATCAAATTACTTTGCTAAAGTCAAGCCCTCAAAATCATCCCCGCCGGGTTCTCCCGGCGGGGATATGGTTACGGTAGCGCGTCCACAATCTGCTGCAGGAATTGGGCCTGTTCTTCCGTCAGATTGGCCTGGCCTTTTTCACACCGGGCAAAGCCTTTTTCCAGATTCAGCTGAATCCCGGTCAGCAGCTCCGTGTCCACGGCAATGGGAGCCATGCAGCGGCAGACTGCGTCGGGATCGTAAGGCAGGTTCACCAGAATGTCCGTCACCGCAATGGCATCACTGCCGCTGATGGAATATTCCTGCCCATCCAGCGTGATGGTAACCTGGGTATTGCCGCATCCCCCCAGCGCACCGGTACTCTTTGACACCTGGGCTTCTTCCGCAAAGGCATGGTGGTAATCTTCATCGCGCGCCAGAGGTGCCGTGGCCATGACGTCGTTTTCTGCTGGGGCATCCTGGGCTGCTTCCATCTTGGCATCGACCGTTAATCCGTCCATAGGCATTGCTGCGGCAGGTGCTTGCGCCACACTGTCATATTTTGCGCTTCCACCCATAAAAGGCAGGGTATAAAACACCATGGCAGCACTCAGCAGCACCGCCAGGCAGGCGGCCAGGGGGACCAGCTGCCGCCGCAGAATCGTCCGCTGTTTCGGCGCCCTTCGCAGGTTATCCGTTGCCAGCACCAGATCATCCGGCAGCAGACTCAGCGCCTCATGAATATCAGATGCGTTCATAGGTTGAATCCCTCCTTTATCAGATGGTCCTTTAATGCCTGTCTCGTCCGGAACAGCACCGTTTTGCACTTGCCCTCACTGATTCCGCAGTAGCGGGCCACCTCTTTCACCGGATCCAGGTAATAATACCGGCCGATGAACACATTCCGGCTTTCCTCACTTTGCCGCCGCAGGAACGCGGCGATGGTCTCCGCCAGCAGTGTCACATTCACCGCCTCCTCCGTGGTATTGCCTCCGGAAACACAATCCTCCAGCTCGGACAGGGAAATGGCATATTCCGACTCTCTTCGCCTGTCCCGGTTCCGGTAGCGAAACCGGTCGATGGAGATCCGCCGGGTTAATTTTCCCAGATATGCCGACAGGACACCCGGCCGATGGGGTGGGATAGAATTCCAGGCGGCAAGGTAGGTATCATTGACGCTTTCCTGGCTGTCCTCCACATCCGACAGGATGTTCATGGCGATTTTTGTTAAGTAACGGTCATATTTTTGTTCCGTCTCCCGGATGGCAGACTCATCGCGCTGCCAGTACAGGGATACAATCTGTTCGTCCTCCATGGGATGCCCCCCTCTCATTTTTCTTCTCGATATTTTTCATCCTTGGTTTCATTTTTTTGAATCCGTATTCTTCCGGCACCAGAATTATAAAATTACCCCGCCGAAACCGGCGGGGTAAAGTATTACTCTTCGATCAGGGCAATGTGAACGGTATCCAGCTGAGATTTGTCCACGGCAGTGGGAGCGCCCATCATCAGGTCCTGGGCGTTCTTGTTCATGGGGAAGGTGATGACTTCTCGGATGGACTCTTCGCCGGTCAGCAGCATGATCAGGCGGTCCACGCCGGGGGCTGCGCCTGCATGGGGAGGGGCACCATAGGTGAAGGCATTGTACATGGCGGGGAACTTGGCTTTCACGTCCTCTTCGCCCAGACCGACCATCTGGAAGGCCTTGACCATAATTTCAGGGTCGTGGTTCCGGACAGCGCCGGAAGCAGACTCATAGCCATTGACGACCAGGTCATACTGGTCGGCGTTGATGGTCAGCAGCTTCTCCACATCACCCTCGGCATCCAGCAGAGCCTGCATACCGCCCTGGGGCATGGAGAAGGGGTTGTGGCAGAATTCCAGCTGACCGGACTCTTCGCCCATCTCGTACATGGGGAAGTCCACGATCCAGCAGATGGCGTACTGCTCCTCGTCAA
>JBJDYI010000087.1:0-2815 GCA_051867165.1 Faecousia sp.
AATTTCCGCCATGATGCCCAGAAGAAGCGGAACCAGAAGCTTGCCCACACGGAGGCAGAAAAGAAAAACGCACCAAAGAAGCATTCCATGAAAGAAAAGGTCTATCAGGAAAATGCAGAAAATGCGGGGGCGAAAAAGAAAAGCCGGCTGAAATTTGAAGGGGAAAGCCCAAACGATGCTTCCCTTGTCAAAAAGGCAGGCACCGCTGTGGCAGTATCTGTCCACCGCCAGGTCAGAAAAAATGATGATGGCAATGCGGCGGTGGAAGGTGCAAACAGTTTAGCTGAAGGTTCAGAGGGGCTTTACCATCTGGAACAGCAAAGTGCCAGAAGGCGGAACCGGAGAAAAAGCCGGTCGAGTGCTTATCAGGCAAAGAAAACAGCACAGGCTGCGGCAGAGTCTTCCGTAAACCAGGAACGGTCTTATTTGAAGAAGCTGATCCAGAAACAACGGATCAAAAAGGAATATGCCAAGGCAAAACAGAGTGAGCAGGCAATGGGGACTGCAGCGGTCGGCACGATTGACTATATCAAGAAGATCGGCGGTAAAGTCACCAACTTTTTCAAGGAACACCGGAAGGTCTATATCAGCATCGCTGCCCTGATCGGGATGATGTTCCTCATCATGACCAGCGTAACGTCCTGTTCCTCGGCATTTATGCAGAGCCTGATCAATTACACCGGAACCAGTTATATCTCTTCGGATGAGGCAATCCGGCAGGCAGACCTTTACTATACACAGCTGGAAGCAAATCTCCAGGAGAGGATCAACCAGATGGAATCGGAAGAGCCGGGGCATGACGAATACCGGTACAATATCGGACCAATCGAGCATGACCCGTTTGTTCTGATCAGCTACCTGTCTGCCAAATATGAAGAGTTTACCTTTGAACAGGTCAAGCCGGAACTGGACAGGCTGTTTGCACTCCAGTACCAGCTGGAGACAGAAGCTGTGAATGAGACGGTGACGGAGACAACGACAGTCCGGGTAGGGGAATCCCTTGGAAATGTTGTGACGAGCGGTTACTGCAACTGCCCGATCTGCTGCGGCATCTGGTCAGGAGGACCGACGGCATCCGGGGTGTATCCGACAGCGAACCATACCCTTGCGGTAGATGCGTCCAACCCGTTTGTTCCAATGGGGACAAAAGTGGTCATGAATGGTGTGGAATACACGGTGGAAGACACCGGGGCATTTGCCCGTTACGGTGTCCAGTTTGATGTGTATTATGACAGCCACTCGGCGGCATCCGCACATGGGCACCAGACCTGGGAATGCTTCCTTGCAGATGCGAATGGAAGCCGGGAAGTGGAAGTGACAAGGACAAGGGATGTGGATGTGCTGAACGTGACCTTAAATTCCAGCAGCCTGATGGGCATCTGCCAGAACCGTCTGGGGATTTTCCAGAGGGAACTGTTTTCAGCCTACAATGAAACAAAGGGCAATCTGCAGATGTTTGGGACACCATTTGATTTCAACTGGTATTACAACGTGAGCAGCTATTACGGATACCGGATCCACCCAATCTCCGGTGCCAACCAGCTCCACAATGGAGTGGATATCGGAGTGCCGGAAGGTACGGAAGTACTGGCAGGGCTGACCGGTACGGTAACAACCTCTGCCTATAATGACAGCTATGGCAATTATGTGGTGATCAAAGACAGTAAAGGCTATGAACTGCGGTATGCACATCTGAAAAGCAGAAGCGTTTCTTCCGGGGCTGCCATTACCAAAGGGGATGTGATAGGGCTTGCAGGAAATACCGGCAATTCCACAGGAAGCCATCTCCACGTGGAACTTCTGAAAAACGGGGAAAGGATGAACCCGATTTTTTATCTGGAAACAGGGGAAGGGACGATCTTTGGTGGAAATGAGTACACCAGTGAAGCAGCACAGAGGCTTCTGCAGGAAGCAGCCAGATATCTGGGAACCCCATATGTATGGGGCGGATATTCGCCGAGCGGGTTTGACTGTTCCGGATTTGTAAGTTACTGCCTGACCCATTCAGGGGTAAGGAATACCGGAAGGCTGACCGCCCAGGGGCTTTATGATATCTGTACACCGGTATCAGAGTCCGATGTCCAGCCGGGAGATTTGATCTTCTTTACCGGAACCTATGATGCAGGTGTGCCGGTAACGCATATCGGTATCTATGTAGGCGGCGGGCAGATGATCCACTGCGGGCATCCGGTACAGTACACATCCATTTATTCATCCTACTGGCAGAGCCATTTTTATGGATTTGGAAGATGGTAAAAAAGGGCGGTGATCATGCCGCCCGGAAAGGAGCAGTATGAAGAGCCTTGAAAAAGCAGTTGCCGATTATGAAAAGGCAAAGGAAAAAATGGAGGCATCCAGGGCACGGTATGAGGCAGACCTGAAGCGGTTTAAGGCTGCGGAAGCGGCAAAGACAGAAGCGGAGAACCTGGAGATCGTGCGGATCATCCGTGGCATGGATATGACCATACCGGAACTGAATGCGTTCCGGGAAAGAATGAAAACGGAACTGCCGACACTGGCAGGATTCCAGAAGGAGGAAACAAGATCTGATGATGAATTTAGAGAAAATGAAAGAACAGAAGGTACCGGGGAAGCACAGGAAATGGGGCAGTAACGTGAAAAAAGGGATTTTCGCAGTTACCACATTTTTATGTATGGCAACCCCGTTTTTTTCTGCCCAGAGCATTTATGCGGCGGAGAACACGAACCCTGCCATCGCCATTGAAAAGCCGGACGGGTGGAAACAGGGAGATACATCCGTTTCCATTACTGTCGATGCCAGCCAGATGGGGGAAGGCTTCAAAGTCGCAAAAAT
>JBJDYI010000088.1:0-2796 GCA_051867165.1 Faecousia sp.
AAGACCTGACGCCTGGCCGCTATTACCTGCGTGAATTGGAAAATGAGGGCTATGTACCTGACACGCAGAGAAAGACCGTCAATGTTAGATCCGGCGAGACTACGGAGGTCGAGTGGGAGAACACGCCCATCACAGGTCAGATTCAGATCGCCAAGACCTCCGCAGACTACAACAGCATGAATGGCTGGCCCGCCGGAACTCCTATCCCCAACACCGTCTTTGAGATCTACAACTATAAGACAAACCGTCTTGTAGACACGATTAAGACGAACAAGAACGGGCTCGCGGTCAGTAAGGCGCTGCCTCTGGGGCGCTACAAAATCGTAGAATCCCAGGCGGCGGAGTTTTATGGACTGGATAAGACCCCCATTGAGGTGGAGATCGAGTTCGCTGGCCAGATCGTCAAGGCGGCTATGACCAACAAGAGCCTGTATACCAACGTGTCCATCAAGAAAACCGGCTTCGTGGAGGTCATGCCCGGCCAGACGATCCGCTACGACCTCTCCAACATCGCCAACAACTCAACCACCAGTCTGACCTCGTTCTACTGGCGGGACACGCTGCCCGCCAATGCGGTCCGGCTGGACAAGCTGGTCACCGGCACCTGGAATACTCCCGGCAGCTACAAGGTGGTGTACAAGACCAACCTCAGCGGTGATACCTGGCGTGTGCTGGCGGACAATCTGAGTACCACGCAGAACTATGTGCTGGACGCATCGCCCGCTGCACTAGGCCTTGCTTCCAATGAGTACATCACGCAGTTCATGGCATCCTTCGGCGTGGTACCCGCCAACTTCCGGCAGGTAGAGGCACCGAGAGTGTACTGCAGCGTGGTCTCCTGGCTCACAGGCGGCACGCAGTTCGTCAATCAGGCGGACGCGGGTGGCGTCTACGACGGCCAGTGGATCATGGCGACCTCCCGCTGGGTCACCAGAGTTTATAAGCCCAGCAAGCCCCTGCCCCGCACCGGCTATTAAGCCCTCCGAATAATCTTTAAGGGTGGACCGCTCATTTGAAGCGGTCCACCCTTAACCGTGCAAAAAATCCGGAAAGGAACCAGGCTGTAGGGAAACAGCTCCCAAAAGCCTGGTTTCTTATCTGGGTGTCGCTGTCTCCACAGTCTCTCCTTTTCAAAAAGGAAAGGACGATATATGAGAAAGCACAAGAAAATGATTTGTATCCTCGGCATGGTGCTCCTGATGACCTGCCTGCTCAGCACGGCAGCCTTTGCCGCAGGCGATGTGGCTTCAGCGGTGGAAAACACCTGGAAAGATGCCGCAAGCCAGATCAAAACCGTGGTGGACAATGTGGTATTTCCCGCGCTGGACATGATCCTCGCCATCGCGTTCTTTGTCAAACTGGGCAGCGCGTACTTCGACTACCGGCAGAGAGGACAGTTTGAATGGACGGGACCCGCCATTCTCTTTGCCTGCCTGATCTTCACCCTGACAGCTCCCAAGTACATCTGGACCATCATCGGAATCTGAGGTGCAACATGAATTTTTTTGAACAGGAACTTCGAAAAATCGTAGGGGACCGATCTCCTGACACCACATTCGTGGGCAGGGCCTGCTATGTTCGGCTGAATGAAATGAATCGTGTAAAAATTCGATTCATTTCTACCGAAATTTCAAACCACTACAATGCCCTGCGCCTGACAATTCTAAATCGACAGGAAGGCGAAGTAGATAACTTACTTCTGCGTTTTTCTGATTTGCTGGGGAAGAAGATGACTTCCAATCCAAATTTCCCAAGCGGTATCACCCCTCATATCTGGGATGACAACGGTAAGCTATCCTGGTATGTCTACCAGCCCAGCAGTCAGGATTATCAAACGCTCTCTGATGCCACATCTGATTATCTACAGATTTTTCAAGAGATGGAACAGAACGCTGACCAGGGGTGGCAGCAGTCCATGAAGTAGGCGGAGGTGAGCAACCATATTTATCTGGGATTTTGTTGCCGCGACGGTGCTGGATCAGCTGGTGGACTGGATCTACGGGCAGATCGTGGGCTTTCTCGGCAACTTCTTTGCCCTCATGGGCAACATGGGCGTGGAACTGTTTGAGCTGGACTGGGTAAACGCCATCGTGCTGTTCTTCTCCCGTCTGGGCTGGGCGCTCTTTGCTGTGAGCGTAGTAGTCTGCGCCTTTGAGTGCGGCATTGAATACTCCGCAGGCAGAGGCAATTTGCAGCAATGCGCCCTCAACGTCATCAAGGGTTTCCTGGCGGTGAGCCTCTTCACGGTGGTTCCCGTTCGGCTGTACGCACTGTCCGTGTCGCTGCAGGGGACCTTTTCCGCGGGACTCACCGGCTATGGCCGAAGCATCGGAGATGTGGGCCAGGACATCGTCACAGAGCTCAGCGAGATCCAGACGCTCTCGGACGCGGTGAACAGCACCCATTTCGGTCTGGATGTCATCACCAGCCCCATCATGATCCTGTTCTGTGTGATCCTGATGGCTTACGCAGTGCTGAAGGTGTTCTTTGCCAACCTCAAGCGGGGCGGCATTTTGCTTATTCAGATTGCCGTGGGCTCTCTGTATATGTTCAGCATCCCCAGGGGCTATCTGGATGGCTTCGTTGGCTGGATGAAGCAGGTCATCGGTCTGTGCCTGACTGCTTTTTTGCAGTCCACCATCCTCATTGCTGGACTCATGATCTTCAAGGATCATGCGCTAATGGGTGTGGGCCTCATGCTCTCTGCCGGCGAGGTTCCCCGCATCGCTGGAAATTTCGGAGTGGATACCACAACGAAAGCCAACGTCATGAGCGCCGTCTACACGGCGCAGGCGG
>JBJDYI010000089.1:0-10383 GCA_051867165.1 Faecousia sp.
TTCTCTCGAAAGAGCGTCTCTGTTCCCTTAGTAATTATACTAAGGGCGCACTTCTGCACGAGGTAACCCCGGATGTGCGCTCTGCGAGGCCGAACAGCCCGGACATTCAAATGTCCGGGCTGTTTTGCGTCATTATGTTCCCTGCAAGGGAGCGGTCGTGCCGTCTGTATTTCACAGTTTTATGAGCACCGCCCGAAACCAGCGGTTTTTCTTATTTATCGTCCAGCCGGGAGTAATACAGAACACTGCCCAAAATCAGGATACAGCCAATTAGCTGCACAGGTCCCGGCACTTCCCCGAAAAGGATGCTTGCCAGAATGGCGGCCACCACCGGCTCGCAGAGCTTGCAGGCGGAGACAAACGCGGGAGAATAGAATTTCAGGCACCAGCTGAACACACTGTGGCCCAGGATGGTGGAAAACACCGCCAGAGCCAGGCCGATGAGGATTCCGTTGATTCCATAGGAAAAGAGTCCCTGCCGCTGTAACACGCTCATGGTCAGCAGCCCCATCCCGCAGGCGATGTAGACCAGATAGGTATACACCGTGTTGGAAATTTCTGCCCGAAGGATCCGGCCCAACAGCATATACACCGCCACTGCCATGGCTGCGAGCCACGCATAGACATCCCCCCGCAGGTGGGTGCCGCCGGTGCCGGAATCCGCAAAAGCAACCAAGGCGCTCCCCGCGAAGGCCACTGCAATGGATGCAACCGCTTTTGGGGAGAGTTTTCCTTTCAGAAACAGGAAAAACCCGATCGCCACCCAGATGACCTCTGTGCTGACAATGGTGGAAGCGCTGGCCACAGAAGTAAACCGCAGCGATTCAAACCAGAACCAAAAGTGGATCGCCAGAAACAATCCGCTGAGCAGGCTAAGCCCCAAGGTCTTTCGGTTGACCGAAAGCAGCTCCTGCCGGGTCTCCCGGCGCAGAAACGTCACAGGACTCATGAGGATGACCGTCCACACAAGGCGCCAGGAGGCGGTCACCGCCGAGGGCGCTGTGGAAAACCGGATCAGAATGGCGGACATGGAAATGCCGATGATACCCACCAAGATCATCACCATGGGATGTTTTTCGAGATATTTCATTATTTTTCCTCTTAAAAGCGGGTCAGCCAGGCAGCTGCTTTCTTTCCGATTTTGTAAGCCGGCCCCTCCAGGTCTTTCCCCGCATCCCGGAGCATGGCCCGGATGGAGATCCCCTGGGGACAATGCCGCTCACATTTGCCGCAGCCAATACACTGAGAGGCAGAGGCCGTATTCTTCCGCAGGGCCGTACACATCCAGTACTCCCGGAATCCGCTGAATTTGCTCTCTGCGTAATACAGATTCCATGCCGCAAAGGTGCCGGGGATGTCCACCCCCCTGGGACAGGGCATACAATATCCACAGCCGGTGCAGCCCACCTTCTGGTTGGCATGAATGGCCCGGACCACATTCCGAAGCATTTCCTGATCTTCCGGTGTCAGTGCTCCCACCTGGGCTTCGGAAGCGGTGCGGAGGTTATCCAGCACCATTTCCTCTGTGTTCATACCGGACAGCACCACGGTCACTTCCTTCTGATCCCAAAGCCACCGGAAGGCCCACTGGGCCGGGGTATAGGAGGGGGTATGCTCCCGGAACAGCTTCTTTGCCGTCTCCGGCAGATGCTTCACCAGCTTGCCGCCCCGAAGAGGCTCCATGATGATGACAGGAATTCCTTTGGCGTAGGCATGGTGCAGGCCCCGGCGGCCGGCCTGGGAATGTTCGTCCAGATAATTATACTGGATCTGGCAGAAATCCCAGTCGTATGCATCCAGCACCCGGCAGAACATCTCAGAATTGCCATGATAGGAAAAACCGATCTGCCGGATGGCGCCGGTTCGCTTTTTCTCCGCAATCCATTCCCCAATGCCGAGATCCAGCAGCCGCTGCCAGGTGTCAGCATCATTCAGCATGTGCATCAAATAGTAATCCACATAGTCCGTGCGCAGCCGCCGCAGTTCTTCCTGAAAGAGCTTTTCAATGCCCTCTACACTTTTGATGAGATAATGGGGCAGTTTGGTGGCAATATGGATATCCTGGCGGATGCCGTTCTTCTCAAAAATTTCACCGATGACACTTTCGCTGTCCAGATAGATGTAAGCGGTATCAAAATAGTTCACACCGCCATGGTAGGCGGCCATGATCTCCCGCTCCGCCTCTGCCTTGTCGATGGCGCCGGCTTTGCGCTGAAACCGCATACATCCAAACCCAAGGATGGACAGTTGATTGCCGTATTTATCGCTGCGATACTGCATAGAAACACTTCCTTCGTTCAGATACGCCTATGGTAGCACAAAAAAAGAGCCGGCGCAACGAAAACTGTGTTTCCGAAAAAGAAATGCTGGCTTTTTTTATTCCTTTATCGTATGATATCAGTAGTCAGCAAGGAGGCGTATGCAGCATGGAACAAACAAATAAATGGGTCAGCATCTGGGGCAACGCGGTTTCCGTGGCCGAAAATCGACCGGAGCGCTACGCCAAAAACATCACCATCCGTTATCCCATCCACATTCCCTTCGCGGGCCAGGCCCTTCGCCTGACCTTTGACAATTACTGCGGCACCGAGCCCATCACCCTGACGAAAGCCACGGTGTTCTACGGCGGCAAGTTCCATGCTGTTTTCTTCGGCGGCAACCGGTCCGTCACCATTCCGGCAGGCGATACGGTGGTATCCGATCCCCTGGACATGGTCATGACCGAAGGAGAGATCATGCAGGTCAGTTTCTATCTGGCGGACTTTACCCTGATGCGCAGCGTGGTTTATACCTGCGGCCCCCTGTCGGAGGGTGTTTATGCCAACGGCGATGAGACCGAAACCGCCCACTTCGATCCCGAAACCTCCCGGAAAACGCACCTGTTCTACTTCCTCAGCAATGTTTCCGTGCTGACGGACCGGGACAACCAGGCCATTGTCTGCTATGGTGACTCCATCACCGCCCAGGACTGGCCGGATCATCTGGCACTGCGGTGCTTCACGGAAGGGTATGGCAAAACCGCCATCATCCGCCGGGCCACCTCCGGTTCCCGGATCCTGCGGCAATACAGCTGCCTGACTTATGAATCCTATGGCCTGTCCGGTGAAAACCGGTTCCACCACGAAGTCCCCACCGATGGCGGCGAGATTGTCATCATTCAGCAGGGCATCAACGACATCATCCACCCTGTGGGCGAACAGATCAATGCCTTCCGGCCCATGAGCGATCTGCCCACGGTGGAGGAGCTGATTGCCGGGCTGAAAAGCTACATCGCCAAAGCCCGGAGCTATGGCTATCGGGTGTATGTGGGAACGCTGCTTCCCATGGGTGGCTGGCGAACCGATGCCCCCTTCCGCCAAGAAATGCGCCATGCCTACAACCATTTCATCCGCACCACGGATCTCATTGATGGCTGCATCGACTTCGACAAAGCCCTCCGGGATCCGGAAAGGCCGGATTATTTCCTGCCGGAATACGATTCCGGCGATCATCTCCACCCCAGCTCCGCCGGCTACCGCCGGATGGCCATGGAGATTCCTGCCTGCCTTCTGAAATAACAGGAAAAGCCCTCCCGTTTCCGGGAGGGCTTGGTTTTGATTCCGGGATTCGAATAATATGTTTCATGGGGCAGACCGGGACATTTTGCGCCGACATTCCTATTACAGATAGTCCTTCTGTTCCTGATCCTGCCAGGGCTCCTCCCGGGGAATCCTTTCAGGCGCCGGTTTTCTGGGGGGCATACCGTTGTCCTTCTGCCGGTTGAAGAACAGCAGGAAGGGCTCCGTTACACCAAACAAAATGCTCAGCACCAGGAACAGCACTGCGTTATCAGGATCCATGGATTTGTAGACATCGTAAAGTGCTATGAAGCGAACCACCGCGGCGGCGACGGCCAGCCCCGCCAGAGGCACCGCCAGCAGAACCTCCATCAAAACCGGTCCTCTCACCATTGCCTCGATGTTAACGCCATACATCATGCTTGTAACCAGATCCACCACCATGCCAATGGCCACCGCCACCATGCTGATCACAATCAGCATCACCAGCAGATTGAGAACCAGCAGGCTCTTTCTCTTGGCCCTGAATTCTCCCTTCACCACATAGCGATACTGGTCTGACAGGGAACCGATGATCCAAACATTCAGCACCGGAACCCAGCTGAGCCAGGCCTTCTGGATACCCCGGCGGGTGGCCAGGGTGTACAGGGCCAGGGATGACAGCACATAGGTGGCAATGCCCAGTAAGGAGGAAGGAACCGCCGACGTGAGAAAGGGCAGAACCATCATCAGCCCGTCTTTCAAAAAATAAGCATCGGGATATAAATGCATATACATTCTCCTTTCTGATTTCTTTGGGGACAGTTTACCACAGAATATTTCAAAATGCAACAAGCCTTCTTTCCGGCATCCGAAAAGTCTCCGGGCTAAAATAAAAACCAATTCTATGGCATCCATCATCAACAGGAGAAACCGGCCCTGGACAAATAATAAACGGCGGCGCTGACGCGCCGCCTTACCTGTTTTCTTTAGTTGGTATAGTTGTCGAAATAGCCCTGGATGTGGATGATGGGGGTGCCCTTGTCACCGGATCCGGAAGTCAGGTCACACAAAGAACCGATCAGATCCGTCAGACGGCGGGGGGTAGTGCCCTGGGAGGCCATGGAGCCGGCCAGGTCGCCCTTGGCCCGAATGGCGCCCTCGATGGCGGCCTTCAGATCCGCGCCGGAGAGGTTTCCAAATTCGTTGTCAGCCAGGTACTTCAGCTTCAGTTCGTTGGGGGTGCCTTCCAGGCCGGAGGTGTAAGCGGGAGAGACAACCGGGTCAGCCAGCTCCCAGATCTTGCCAACAGGATCCTTGAAGGCGCCGTCACCATAGACCATCACTTCCACCTGCTTACCGGTCTTCTCCAGCAGCTTGGCCTGGATGTCCTTGACCAGCGCGGTGCAGTCCCGGGGGAACAGCTTGACCATGCCCTCGGTGGACTTGTTGGAGCCCAGCAGGCCGTACTTTTCGTTGTAGCCGCTGCCGTTCACAGGAGCGGTCAGAATATCGTCCAGGCCGCAGACCCGCTCTGCACCGGCACCCAGCAGCAGACGCTTGGACCGGGCGCGGGTGTGGATGTCACAGGTCAGCACATTCTTGGTGTAGTTCAGAATCACACGGCAGTCATTGGCAAAGATGACTTCCACATCTGCCCCTTCTTCCCGGATCAGATCAGAGTAATACTGAACATAGTCCACCAGGGTAAAGGGATGCAGATTTTCACCGAACAGCTGGCGATAACGCTCCAGGGTCAGCACATCGGAATAAGGGTTGACTTTGGCTTCATCCAGCTTGTCCAGGGACACCAGCTCGTTGCCTACCTCATCGGAGGGATAGCTCAGCATCAGAACCACCTTCTTGCAGCCGCGGGCAATACCACGCAGGCAGATGGCAAAGCGATTCCGGGACAGAATGGGGAAAATGACGCCAATGGTCTCACCGCCCAGCTTGTTGCGGACATCGGTGGCAATGGCATCGACGGATGCGTAATTGCCCTGAGCACGGGCCACAATAGACTCGGTCAAAGCCACCACGTCACGGTTGCGGATCTCATAGCCTTCGCTCTCAGCTGCTTCCAGCACGCTGTTAACTGCGATCTCTACCAGATCATCGCCCTCCCGGATGATGGGGCAGCGAACACCGCGGGATACCGTTCCGATTTTTCTTTCCATATTATAACCTCATTTCTCCGGCCGGGAAAAACCCTGGGGCGGATTAGAATCAACATTTCAACATCATAGTTATACCGCAACTCATGGAATTTTTCAATCTTTTTTTTATGAATTTACGAAATCCATGCAGAATTATCAAACGTCACAATTCCGCACACCCTGTGTTCATTTCCCCACCGCAAATTGTCAAAAGCTCAGGAGCCATCGTCTTTGCAGCTCGAAATTGCCAATCAGGATTCTGCAGCAAAGAAAGCCACGGCAACGGCGCCGGGGCCGGCATGGGTGCCCACCACACTGCCCACCACTTCATAGGGCAGCTGTTCACCGTAATCACTCCACAGAGTTGCGCTGTCGCGAATATACTTCTGAAGCAGCGCATCGCTGAGGCCGGTGTACCCCAGCAGCAGCGGCTTTTCAAAGTCCACGCCGCCTGCCTTGCTGATCTCCTGGACCAGCAGGTTGTTGGCCTGGCGGGAGCCCCGGGCCTTGCCCAACATTTTGATTTCCCCGTTTTCAATGGAGATAACAGGCTTGATGTTCAGCAGGCTGCCTGCCAGCGCGGCAGTCGCGGAAATACGGCCACCCTTTTTCAGATACTCCAGGGTATCCAGCATGGCCAGCAGCCGCACCTTTTCCCGCTTCTGCATCAGCTTCCAGACAATGGTTTGCGCATCCATCCCCTTGTCCACCAGACCCAGGGCATACTCTGTCAGAATCGCGCTGCCCAGGGCAATGGTTTGGCTGTCCACCACAAACACCTGTCCGGGGAATTCCTCCGCCGCAATGGCGGCACTCTGATAGGTTCCGGACAGCTTGGACGAGCAGGTGATGCAGACCACCTGGAAGCCTGCGTCCACCGCCTGCCGGAACGTTTCCTCAAAGGCATAAGGGGTTGCCTGGCTGGTGGTGGGCAGCACGTCGCTCTCAATCAGCTTCTCATAAAAGGTCCGGCTGTCGATGGTGACCCGGTCCACATATTCTTCTTCGCCAAAATGGATGGTCAGAGGGACCACCTCCACCCGGCTGCGGACCTGGGCGGTCAGATCCGCGGTGGAATCTACAATAATTTTAACATTCATAATATTACTCCTTTTCTTTCAATCCATCCCTGCTGATGGTCTGTAAATTCTGGGCAATGGTACCTAATACCTGGTAAAATACATCCCGCTGCGCATCCTCCAATCCCGCACCGGCCTGCTCTACGGCCCGCATGGCAACCGCTTTCACATTTTCCGCCGCCTGACGGCCAACCTCTGTCAAAAACAGCGGCATCCGGTAACGGACGCCATGGTTCTGCTGTCTTGTCAGCATCCCTGTTTTTTCGAGTTCTGCCACCGTGCGGGAAATGGCTGCCTTGTCCCGGTCGCAGAAGGTACACAGCTGTGCTGCCGTAATGCCCTCCGGATGCTGGCTCATGACCAGCAGGCACTGGGCATGGGGACCTTTGAGTCCGTATTTTGTCATTTCCGTCCGCTCAATGCGCTGGATGTCGTGGTAGAGGCTGGATACCACGGTGCTGAAAAGCGCGTATCTGTTGACCATTTCGTCTCCTCCAATTGTTGACAGAACAACATTTTTCAGAAGGATAGCACATAGTTGTTGTTTTGTCAACATTGTTGTGTCCATCAACATGATCCGCAATCCAGACCTGCATCAATGTTCCGCAAACTTTGCTGACTCTTTTCCATATATGTGTTGAGTTTTCGAAAAACAGATGATATAATATAATTTATTTATTCTAAATACCCCTTTGTTCAGGAGGATCTTATGAATATCATCATTGCAGGCGACGGTAAAATCGGCTCCATGCTGACCCGCCAGCTTTCGGGAGAAGGCCACGATATCACTGTCATCGACTCCAATTCCAAAGTTCTGGAAGCCACTGTGGAACGCTACGACGTCATCGCAGTCCACGGAAACTGCGCTTCCATGGACGTGCTGCTGCAAGCCGGTGTCAAAGAAGCAGATTTGCTGATTGCCGCCACCAGCCAAGATGAGGTGAATCTGCTGTGCTGCACCACCGCCCACGCCCTCAATAATAAGCTGCATACCATCGGCCGGATCCGTAATCCGGAGTACACCGAGCAGATCTATAAGATGCGCAACATATTTGGTCTGTCCATGGTGATCAATCCGGAAAATCAGACAGCCACAGAAATCGACCGGCTGCTGAAATACCCCGGCTTCCTGCGCCGGGATACCTTTGCCAAGGGCCGCACGGAAATCGTGGAGCTGCGGGTCAAAGCCGGCAGCAAGCTGTGCAACATCCGGCTGATGGATCTGCGGAGCATCGTCAGGTGCCAGGTTCTGGTCTGTGCTGTCCTCCGGGATGGCAACGCCATCGCCCCCACAGGCGACTTTGTTCTGCAGGAGGGAGACCGGGTCTTTTTCACCGCCCTATCCCAGAATCTGACCACGCTGCTGAAAAATCTGGACATTCTGACCCGCCGGGTCCGGAATGTGACCATCTGCGGTGGCAGCCGGATCAGCTACTATCTGGCCAACCGACTGAAAAAATCCGGCATTTCTTCCCGCATCATCGAAAAAGACTACACCCGCTGTCTGGAGCTGAGCGAACTGCTGCCGGACACAGACATCATTCACGGCGATATCAGCGATCAGGAGCTGCTGGACAGTGAAGGTCTTTCTGGCTGTGACGCCTTTGTCACTCTGACCGGCCTGGATGAAATGAACATCATTGTCTCCCTGTACGCCGCTTCCCGGGGCGTTCCCCAGGTCATCACCAAGCTGGGCCACACCGGCAACCGCAACCTCATTGACAGCCTGCCCCTGGGCAGTATGGTGACGCCCCGGGATCTGGTCTGTAACAACATCGTCCGCTATGTCCGGGCCATGGAAAATCAGACCGGAGCCGCCCTGTCTGTCCATACCATTGCCGACGGTCAGGTGGAGGCCCTGGAATTTCTGGTGGATGAGCACACCCGTCATGTGGACAAACCCCTGAAAGACATCAAGCTGAAGCCCGGTATTCTGTTGGTAAGCATCTCCCATGGGGCCAGCACGGAAATCCCCAACGGTGATTCCATGTTCCAGCAGGGGGATACTGTGGTCATCGTGGACACCAACAGCAAGGAAATCATTCGCCAGCTGAATGATATCTTCGTATAACCCCGGGAGGATTCCTTATGAATTTTAAAATGATGGGGCGATTTGTCGCCCAGATCCTCTCTATTGAAGGTATCTTCATGGTCCCCGCCCTGGTCATCAGTTTGTACTACGGCGATACCATGGCCGCAAAAGGGTTTCTGCTCACCATCGGCATCATCATCGGCATTGTGCTGATACTGGCTTTGGTCTGTCGGGGCGCCCCCAGCGCCTTCTATGCCAAGGAAGGCATGGTCTGTGTTGGCCTTAGCTGGGTCATCCTCAGTGCCGTGGGCTGTCTGCCCTTCTATATTTCCCGGGAAATTCCACGGTTTGTGGACTGTTTCTTTGAGATGGTTTCCGGCTTTACCACCACCGGATCTTCCATTCTGTCTGACGTGGAAGCTCTGACCCCCGGCATCCTGTATTGGCGCAGCTTCAGCCACTGGCTGGGCGGCATGGGCGTACTGGTGTTCCTGCTGGCCTTTACCGGCGGCAAGGGACAGGGCTTTACCATGCATCTGCTCCGGGCAGAAAGCCCCGGTCCCAGTGTGGGCAAGCTGGTGCCCAAAATGCGCACCACCGCCATGATCCTGTATGTTATCTATGTGGTATTGACCATCCTGGATATGCTCTTCCTTCTGGCTGGCGGTATGTCAGCCCTGGAAGCAGTCTGCACCGCCTTCGGCACCGCGGGCACCGGCGGATTCGGCGTCAAAAATGATTCCTTAGCCAGTTTCTCCCCTTATCTGCAAAATGTGACCACCGTGTTCATGATTCTCTTCGGCATCAACTTCAGCTGCTACTATTTGCTTCTGATGAAAGAATGGAAGAGTGTTTTCCGGGATGAAGAGCTGCGGACCTATCTGGGCATCATCCTGGCCAGCGCGCTGCTTATCGCCTGGAACATCCGGGATTACTACGGAACCCTGGGAGAAACCCTCCGTCACGCCTTCTTCCAGGTGGGCACCATCATCACAACAACCGGCTACGCCACCGCGGATTTTGATCTGTGGCCGAGCTTCTCCAAGACCATTCTGCTGCTTCTGATGATCATCGGCGCCAGCGCCGGTTCCACCGGCGGTGGTCTGAAGGTGTCCCGGCTCCTGCTGCTGATCAAAAGTCTCCGGCGCAGCATCCGCCGGATGCTGAATCCCCGGAAGGTCGAAGTAATCCGCAACAACGGTCAGATGGTGTCCGAACAGGTACTGGACAATGCCAATGCTTATCTCGCCGCCTATGTGATCATCCTGTTCTCCGTGTTTCTGATCATTTCGCTGGATGGCTATTCCATCACCACCAATCTCACCGCTGCACTTTGTACCTTCAATAATATTGGCCCCGGCCTGGATGCAGTGGGTCCCACCTGCAATTTTGCCGGCTTCAGCGATCTGAGCAAAATCGTCCTGAGCTGGGCCATGCTGGCAGGCCGTCTGGAAATTTTCCCCATGCTGGTGCTGTTCTCCAAGGATACCTGGAAGGTCCATTAACTGACAAAATACGCGTCCGGCTGAACTGCACCCCATTTGTTAGACAAGTATGGTATAATACTTGTACTAAGGAAT
>JBJDYI010000090.1:0-2770 GCA_051867165.1 Faecousia sp.
TGGCGGGGGCGCTGTGCTTTGCCTTCATGACCATCCGCATGGAGGACACCACCGTTATGGACTACTTGGGCTACGCAACCCGGCACTTTGTGACCAGCCAGAAATATTATGAATGGAGATGAGCCATGGACAATAAGAAACGAAAGCGTCAGGAAAAAAGACGGAAAAAACCCCGGGGACGCTCCGTGCAGGAACTTATGGGCATCCGGGGCTTTACCCGATACGGTCTGGCTACGGAATATGGAGAGCTGTTGTTCTTCCGGGTTTCCCCTGTAAACATCTCGGTGCTGTCCGCGTCCAATATTGACGTGAAGATTCACACCCTGCAAACCGCCCTGACGGTGATGCCGGATCTGGAAATCATCTGCACCGACTCCTGCGAGTGTTTCGATGCCAACAAGGCATACCTGCGCCAGCGGGAGCGGGAGGAGAGCAATGCCTGTGTCCGGCGGCTTCTGCATCAGGATGGGGAAATGCTGACGGAGCTGCAGGCGGAAATGTCCACTGCCCGGCAGTTTGTGTTCCTGCGCCGCTGTTCCGGGTTAAAGCCGGAACAGGTGCTGAGTCTGGTGAACGAAACCCACAAGCAGCTGGCAGGGGCGGGCTTTGAGGTGCAGCGGATGAAGAAGCCGGATATCAAGCGGTTTCTTGCCATCTACTTTGGCGCTTCCATGGACGGCGACCGGATGCCGGATGTGGACGGGGCGCAGTATGTGAAAGGGGTGAGGGCGAAATGAGCCTGTTTGGAAAAAAGAAGAAAGTACAGGACACAGGTCCAGAATACCGAACAAAGGATTTCTTTGACTGCATTCTACCGGGGAGTATCAAATTCTTTGCCAATTACTACATTGTCGGCGACACCTACCGCTGTGTGTGGGTCATCCGGGAGTACCCACCCACCACCGAAGAACAGGCGATTCTTGCCCAGCTTGCTGACCGAACGGGGGTGACCCTGCGGCTCTACCACCGCCGGGTCACGCCCGTGGAAGAAAAGCAGATCGTCAACAACGCCGCCCGGAAGAACCGGCTCATGGCGGGAGATCACGATATTACCCAGGCCATGGAGGCGGAGGGGAATTTGCAGGACGTGCAGACCCTGCTTGCCACCATGCGCAACAACCGGGAGATTCTGCTGCATTGCAGTGTGTATATGGAGCTGAAGGCCAAAAGCATGGAGACTTTGGAGCAGCTTCAGTCCCAGATTGCCATGGAGCTGACCCGGGCCAAGATCACGGTGGACAAGCTGACACTGCGGCAGCAGGAGGGCTTTCTGTCGGTGCTGCCCTTTGGGCGCAACCAGTTTGGGGATCAGTATGAGCGGGTGCTGCCTGCCGGTTCCGTTGCCAATATGTACCCTCTGAGCTTTTCCGGCAAGACCGATCCAAAGGGCTTCTATGTGGGCAGGGACAAGTACGGTACCAACATTCTGGTGGATTTGGACAGAAGAAGCAATGACAAAACCAACGGCAGTGCTCTGATTCTGGGAAACTCCGGGCAGGGCAAATCCTACCTTATGAAGCTGCTGCTGACCAACTTCCGGGAGTCCGGCAAAGCGGTGATCTGTCTGGATGTGGAAGCGGAATATGAGGATTTGACGGAAAATTTGGGCGGCTGTTATGTGGATTACATGACCGGGCAGTACATCATTAACCCCTTGGAGCCGAAGGCCTGGTCTGCCGATGGGGATGATATTGACGAGGAAAGCCCGGAAGCCTTCCGAAAGGTCACCCGGCTGAGCCAGCACATCGCCTTCCTGAAAGACTTTTTCCGCAGCTACAAGGACTTCACGGATGCCCAGGTGGATACCATGGAAATCCTGCTGGAAAAGCTGTATGCCCAGCGGGGCATTACGGACAGCACGGACTTTTCCCAGCTCACTCCCATCCAGTATCCCGTGATGGCGGAGTTCTACTGGCTGTGCCAGAAGGAGTATCTGGAATACGACCCCAGCGAAAAGCACCTGTACACCCAGGAGATGCTCCGGGAAATCTGTCTCGGCATTCACTCCATGTGCGTCGGCACGGAAAGCCGGTACTTTAACGGTCATACCAACATTGTGGATGACAAATTCCTGTGCTTTGGCGTGAAGGGTCTCATGGATACCAACAAGCGACTGAAGGATGCCATTCTGTTCAATATCCTGTCCTATATGTCTAACCGGCTCATTGGCATCGGCAACAGCGTGGCTTCCATTGATGAGCTGTACCTGTTTCTGACCAACCAGACTGCCATTGAGTACATCCGCAACTCCATGAAGCGTGTTCGGAAGAAGGATTCCTGTGTGGTGCTGGCATCTCAGAACATTGAGGATTTCCTGATTCCCTCCATCCGGGAGTTCACCAAGCCCATGTTCTCCATCCCCACCCACCAGTTCCTGTTCTACCCCGGCTCCATTAACCCGAAGGACTACATGGACGCCCTTCAGGTGGACGAAGCGGAGTATGACCTGATCCGCAACCCAGACCGGGGTGTCTGTCTCTACCGATGTGGTGGAGAACGGTATTATTTGCAGGTACAGGTGCCGGACTACAAGGAAGCCCTGTTCGGGAAGGCAGGAGGAAGATAGTGGGTATCTCAGTCGGTGCCGCTCTGAAAAAAGTAGCGGTAGCACTGGTATCGGACAAAAAGACGCTGAAAAAGGCGGCGATGGCGATTCTGGTTGTCATCGTCGCCCTGCTTATGCCCATGGCGGCGATCATTGCCGTGTTCAGCGGCACGCTGGAACTGGACGTTGCCGCTCTTCAAGAGCAAATTGCGGAGGAGATGTCCG
>JBJDYI010000091.1:0-2768 GCA_051867165.1 Faecousia sp.
ACCGCTATGGCTTCCACCACCGGCGACCCCATCGCCCCTGCTCGCATCGTCTGCGAGTTCGCCAAGAAGAACAAGCTGAAGACCCTGACCATCAAGGGTGGCGTTGTTGAGGGTTCCGTGCTGTCCGCTGATCAGCTGAACGGCTTCGGTGAACTGCCCAGCAAGAGCGCTCTGGTTGCTTCTGTCCTGGGTACCTTCCTGGCACCTATCTCCAGCCTGGCCTTCGTTCTGGATCAGATCCGCATCCAGAAGGATCCCAACGCCGCTCCTGCTGCCGAAGCAGAAGCCTAATCTATTCGTAACTTAAACACTACACTCATTTACTATTTAGGAGGATTTTATCATGGCATCTGAAAAGATCACTGCTCTGGTTGAGCAGGTTAAGGAACTGACCGTTCTGGAGCTGTCCGAACTGGTTCACACCCTGGAAGAGGTTTTCGGTGTTTCCGCCGCTGCCGCCGCTGTTGCCGCTCCTGTGGCTGCCGCCGCTGAGGAAGTCGAGGAGAAGACCGAGTTCGATGTCATCCTGAAGGCCGCTGGCGCTTCCAAGCTGAACGTCATCAAGGTTGTCCGTGCCGCTACCGGCCTGGGCCTGAAGGACGCCAAGGATCTGGTGGACAACTGCCCCAAGACCCTGAAGGAAGCCATCTCCAAGGAAGATGCCGAGAAGCTGGTTGCCGAGCTGAAGGAAGCTGGCGCCGAGGCCGAGATCAAGTAATTAAACTTTTTCTCAACTTTTCAACCGCCGCCAATTTTGGCGGCGGTTTTTCCATTCTCCCGCCCCTGAAAGGACTTCCCCATGGATACTGCAGCCACCATTGAAACCATCGCATCCTATCTCCCTGCTGATCTTACTGACATTCTGCCGCAAGCCCGCTCCTTCGCCCCTCTGGACCTGTCCCTGATCCACATTGCCAAGTTTATTCTGATCTTTGCGGCGGGTTCTCTGATTCTCAGTCTGCTGGGGCGATTCATCCTGGGCAAGCGCTCCAGTCTGAACCATAGTCTGTCTTCTGTTATGGCCATTCTGTTTATCTATGCCATAACCATTATGGTATATACTTTCCAGCCCTGGAATCTCAGCAATTACCTTTCTCCCCTGCCCTTTGTCACCTTTTTCAATGACTATATGGTTGTCATGCCCATTGTGGGTATTTCTCCCACGGTTCTGGCCCAAGAGCTTTTACGGCTGATCATCCTGGCTTTTCTGGTGAATCTGCTGGATACCTTCATCCCCCAGGGAGAAACTGTTCTGGGCTGGTTTTGCCTGCGGTTCTTTACCGTTGGGTTGGCCATGGCTCTGCATCTTGTGATTCATTGGGCCTTCCGCACCTATCTGCCAAATGTACTGGTGCAGTACGCCCCCCTGATCCTGCTGCTTTTGCTGATCGCCCTATTGCTGTTGGGCTTCCTGAATGCCATTCTGGGACTGATCCTCACCATCACCAATCCCTTTGTGGGCGCTGTCTACACCTTCTTTTTTTCCCACGTCATCGGTAAACAGGTCACAAAGGCCGTGTTTACTTCCGGGATCCTCTGTGTCATCCTGTTTTTTATTGACCGGTATGACTATTCCTTCATCCATATTTCCGCAGCGGCTCTGACGGCCTATGTGCCCATTGCGTTGGTGAGTCTGGCTCTGTGGTATCTCATCGGGCACCTTCTTTAATCCAGCAGCCATTTCATTCCCGGTTTTCCTCGGAAAACCGGGATTTTTTCAACTCTTTCCAGCATCGGTTCTCCGGATCCCCATGCACTTCCCCGGCTCTGGCGCATAAACTGTGCTATAAGCCATATTGGCTTTGCCATCACTTTTTCTTAGGGGGTATTCCCATGTCAGAGCAATGCCGCGACATTCTGCGCTGCGATCCCGGTGATCTGAAGCAGGCAATGTCCATCCACACCCGCAAAATCACAGATTCCTGCCGGGACAAAGACTGCATCGAGGACCTGCGGGTCTATCTGACCACCGGCTGTCAGAGTATTCTGGACACCTGCTCCAGCGCCCGGGTTCGCAGTGCCGAGCTTCTTTATACGTACATTGATGTAGAGCCGGTGGCTTTTGATCGCCATCACTACTGCATTGACATCACATTTTATTACAAAATTCTGGCCGATGCCGTGGTAGGCGCAGGCCGTCCCGCCAGTCTGTATGGTCTGGCTGTGTTTTCCAAGCGGGCTGTTCTCTGCGGTGAGGACAGCCGGGCACATATTTTCCGCAGCAACACTGTTCTTGGAGGCGCTGATGGTCTGACCCGAATGGCCGCCAACCTGCCCACCGCGGTTGTGGAGGTGCTGGATCCCATGATCCTTTGCTCCAAAGTGCTGGAGGTAAGCAATTGCCCGGCAGGGGAACCAGTCTGCCAAATCCCCGGCTCCATTCGGAGCTATTTCGATGAAGATCTGGTCCTCTCCGGGGAGCGGCGGCGGCTGTTTGTCACCCTGGGTCAGTTCTCCATTGTCCGGTTGGAGCGGGACGCCCAACTGGTAGTACCGGTTCTGGAATACAGTATTCCCGAAAAAGAGTGCTGTGACAATCCCGGCGGCACCGAGGATCCCTGTGAAATGTTCAGCCGGATTCCCTTCCCGTCCGCTCAGTTCAATCCCATGGGCTGTGACAGCCGTGACAGCTCCGACAACAGCAATTATCAAACCTGTTGATGTTCCCGATACCATAGAAAACCCCCGGCGAAGACGATACAGTCCGTCTTCGCTGAAGCTGTAAGATAAAGGTAGACACATGGAAAACCACCATGTTGTCTACCTTT
>JBJDYI010000092.1:0-2760 GCA_051867165.1 Faecousia sp.
TTGTAGTAGTTCACCCAGCCGACCACAAATCTTTTCAAATCTGTTTTCCATTCTTTGTAGTCGTTTACCGTTTTCCTGCTAGTGAGTTCCCTGACCCTTGCTTTCATCCTTGCCTTGGATTTGGCATGAACTCGCAAGGCAAACCCTTTCTTTCCTTTGTAGAAGCCATATCCCAGAAACTTTATCTTTCCAGCATATGCCACCACCGTTTTCTCCCGGTTCACCTTCAGAAACAATTTCTTTTCAATGAACGGATCAATATGTTCCAGGGTTTGTTCTGCACTGGCTTTGCTTCCGCAGAAGATTACCATATCATCTGCGTATCGAACAAAGCTGTGTCCTCTGCGTTCCAGTTCGTGGTCAAGTTCGTTCAGCATGATGTTTGCGCACAGGGGACTTAATGGCCCTCCTTGTGGTACTCCGACTTCCGTATCCTCAAAACGTCCGCACCACACAACGCCTGCTCTGAGATATTTGTGAATCAGGCTCAATACCCGTCCATCCTTAATATCTCTTGCCAGAATCTCCATCAGCTTGCTCTGGTTGACGGTGTCAAAGAACTTTTCCAAGTCCATATCCACCGTCCACACTTTGCCAACGTTCAGATATTCCCTGCTTTTCTTGAGTGCATCGTGGGCGCTTCGTTTCGGGCGAAAGCCATAGCTTGTCTCTACGAATTTCGGTTCGTAGATTGGCATTAGCACCTGTGCAATTGCTTGCTGGATGACACGATCTACTGCGGTTGGGATTCCCAGTTTTCGTGTCTTACCATTGTCCTTTGGTATTTCTACCCTTCGGACGGGTTGCGGCTGGTATTTGCCAGCCAGGATGGACTGTCGGATTTCCTCGCCGTTGTCTTTGAGATATTGCAGAAGTTCATCTACTTTCATCCCGTCAACTCCACCTGCCCCTTTATTCTTCTTCACACGCTTATAGGCGCGGTTCAGATTTTCGCGGCTCACGATTTCCTCCAGCAATCCACTTGCTTGTCTGTCGGCATCGGCGGTGTTGTTTTGGGCTATCCTCTTGCCAATAAGCGCTTCTGTTTCCTCTTCGTGTTCCGCACTATCCCTCCACAGACAGCCATTGCCACAGCAATGTTTTGTGCTTTCTTTTCTCTCGACTTCGGTAACCTTCATTTACTACCACCTCCAAGGGTTCCTCCCTTCCCAACGCCGTCGACTGCGTTGGTACTATGGATTCATCTGACTTCCTGCGACAAATCTTGTTTCAACCATGTTTCGTAAAAAAAAAACTCCGCATGTCCGCAGGACCTCCCCAGGTACTCGCATGTTCCTTCTCACCATATACCATGCCATGGCTACTGAATATGTTTCCGTACAGCTATTGGGCTTCGACTTGTCGTGCAGCCTTACCCACATATTCAGCCTTCATGATTTCTATTCGTCAGGCCGGTGATTTGCCTCCAGCTTCCTTCAGATTCCCAGTTACCCGGGACACCCTTGCTCTTGGCTATATCCTTCCCGCTGTCGGGCGGATTAGGGACTTTCACCCTTTGAAACATGCGCCCGCTGGGCGCACACGAAAAAACGCCGCCTGGAATGGCGGCGTTTGGAATATTCGGTGTGTCAGGTCTTTGCCGGGCCGACGGAATCCCGAAGGATCACTTCGGGGTGGAGCTTCAGGCAGCTGATGTGGATTCCCCGAATCTGGCTGGCCAGAGCGTAGTAGGCGCTTTTGCCCAGCTCCGTCCGGTCCTGGCGGATGGAGGAGAGGGAGGGCTTGGTGGACCGGCAGATGGGCAGATCGTCAATGCCGATGATGCTCACGTCCTCCGGGACGCTGATGCCATTGCGCTGGCAGCGGGTCATTACCTCCCGAGCCAGCAGGTCGTGGCTGCAGATCAGGGCGGTGCAGCCCTGGGCCAGCAGCCGGGGCAGGTGGGAGTCCAGACATTCGGCAATGGAGAAGGAGTGGCCGGCCAGCAGGCGATCTTCCTCCAGGGCGTGCTTGCGCAGGGCCCGGAAGAAAGCCAGGTACCGCTCCTGATAGATGTAGGAGCCCAGGCCGCCGCTGATGTATCCGATTTTCCGGTGGCCCAGCTCTTTCAGCTTTCCGATGGCGGACTCCATGGCTTCGTCGTTGTCGATGCCCACCTGGGAGACCACGCTGTTGTACTGGGGATGGTTGTCCAGCAGCACGGCGGGGGTGCGGCAGGTGCGGAACTCCCCCATCCAGTCATCGGAGAAGGAGGTTCCCAGGAAGAAGGCGCCCTGGTAGTTGTTTCCCAGCATATATTCGTCGTAATGGTGCTGCTTCTGCAGCTCGCGGCTTAAGGGAATCAGGTCCACAGTGCACCCGTCGGGCTCCGCCAGCTTGCGAAAGCCGGTCACCAGGTCCCAGCCGAAATCGTTGGGGTGCTCGTAGGACATGTTTTCAATGAACACACACAGCCGGGTTGGCTGACAGGAACGGGGAAGCCTGGAATAGCCCAGCTCCACCGCCGTTTCCAGCACGGCCCGGCGCATGGCCTCGCTCACGTCACCGGCACCGCTGAAGGCCTTGGAAACCGTCCCTTTGGAAATTCCCAACCGCTTTGCAATATCATCCATGGTTGCCATTACCGTCACCTCTTTTACCTGAATTATGGCGTTTTCCCCATTATATGACATCTATTCCAAAAATGCAAATATTTGTTTCGTAATTTTTCGTAGTGTTTCACCGAAGCGGTAGCGATAAATTGAAATTTGGCGGTGTGATGGTACGGCGGAAATACCTTCCCCCGAGGGGAAGGTGCCC
>JBJDYI010000093.1:0-42322 GCA_051867165.1 Faecousia sp.
CAAAGGTGGTGCCGGTTTCTTCCACATCAATGTCCACGCCCAGCTCGGACTGGAGTACCAGATCAAACCCGAATTTCTCGGTGATCTTGCTGATCTCCTCCAGCTTGTGACGGTTTTTACTTGCCAGAACAACTCTCATTTTTTATCCTCAATCAGAGCATCCACAAACTCATCGGCGTTAAAGGGCATCAGATCGTCCACCTGCTCACCCACGCCCACAAACTTGATCGGCACCTTCAGCGCATCGGCCACACCGATGACAATGCCGCCTTTGGCGGTTCCGTCCAGCTTGGTGATGGCAATGGCGGTAACGCCGGCAATCTCCTTGAAGGTCTTTGCCTGAATCAGGCCGTTCTGGCCGGTGGTGCCGTCCAGCACCAGAAGCACTTCCTTGGCTGCATCCGGCAGCTCCCGGTTTACAATGCGGCTGATCTTGTTCAGCTCATTCATCAGGTTGGTCTTGTTGTGAAGCCGGCCGGCGGTGTCGATGATGATCACGTCGCTGCCCTTGGCCTTGGCGGACTGGATGCCGTCAAACACCACGGAAGCAGGATCGGCGCCTTCGGTCTGACGGACAATGGCAGCGCCGCTGCGGTTTGCCCAGATCTCCAGCTGATCAGCGGCAGCGGCACGGAAGGTGTCGCCGGCCACCAGAGTCACTTTCTTGCCCTGAACAGTCAGCTGATTGGCAATCTTGCCGATGGTGGTGGTCTTGCCCACACCATTGACGCCGATGACCAGAATCACAGAGGGCTTGGTGCCGAGGTTCAGCGCGGTGCTGCCCACATTCAGGGTTTCCTTCAGCAGCTTCTTCAGGCCGCGGCTTACATCGGTGGTGGTGACCATGTCCCGCTTGGCCACACCCCGGCGAATCTCGCCCATGACCTTCAGCACCGTCTCCATGCCCAGGTCTGCCAGGATCAGGGTCTCCTCCAGTTCTTCCAGGAAGTCCTCATCGGCAGGCAGGCCGGTGTTCAGGATCTCTTCCAGGGAAGCAGAAAAGGTCTGGCGGGTTTTTTCCAATCCTTTTTTAATTTTATCAAAAAATCCCATTGTATTCTCCTTCTATTTCGATCATGACGGAAATTTGTCGCAGGGATGGCAAATTGCCTCCCCGCAGACGCCATCGATGCATCAGTGTTTATTCCACAATGCCCAAATATTGCTCCATTTGATTCAGATCCAGCCGCAGCAGCTTGGAAATGCCCTGTTCCTGCATGGTGACGCCGTACAGCACGTCCGCTGCTTCCATGGTGCCCCGGCGGTGGGTGATGACAATAAACTGGGTCTTTTTACTCAGGTTGTGCAGGTAGCTCGCAAACCGCTCCACGTTCCGGTCGTCCAGAGCCGCGTCAATCTCGTCCAGGATGCAGAAGGGCGTGGGGCGGACCTTCAGAATGGCAAAGTACAGCGCCGTGGCCACGAAGGCCTTTTCACCGCCGGACAGCAGAGTGATGGTCTTTACCTGCTTTCCGGGAGGCTGAACCCGGATCTCAATGCCGCAGGTCAGAGGAGCCTCCGGATCTTCCAGAATCAGCTGTCCCTTGCCGCCGCCGAACATTTCTTCAAAGACCTGACCAAAATAGTGGTCAATTTTCTTGAATTCGGAGACGAAGATCGTCGTCATTTCCTTGGTGATGTCCCGGATGATGCTCTCCAGCTCCCGCTTGGAGGTCAGCACATCATCCCGCTGGGCAGCCAGGTAGGTGTAACGCTCGTTGACCCGTGCGTATTCCTCGATGGCACCCAGGTTGGGGGTGCCCAGACCGCCGATCTTCCGCTTCAGTTCGCCGATGCGGCGGTTGCCAACGGTGATGTTTTCAATCTCACCGGCATGCTCCGCAGCCGTGCCGGGCGTCAGGTTGTAGGACTCCCAGAGCTTATCAATAATCTGCCGCTCCTCCATGGAGGTGGTGACCTTCTTCTGCTCCAACAGCGCGCAGGCCCGCTCCATGTTGAGAATATCCTTGCTCTTTTCCTGGGCGTCCCGCTCGGACCGGGTCTTGTTGGCCTCGGTTTCGGCCCGTCTTGCCAGCATCTCCTGGAGCCGGGTGTTCATGTCTGCCGCCTCTCGGTCATTTTGATCCTGTTTGCCCTTCAGTTCTTCCATTTCTGCTTCCAGGCGGGCGCTGTCTTCACGAATGGATGCCATCAGCGCTTCCTTCTTTTCCCGGTCCCCTTCCATGGAAGAGCGCAGGTTCTGAAGATTCGCAATATGGGCCCGGGCGGTGGCGGCCTCGGCATCCAGCGCCGCTTCCGCGGTTTTCAGAGCCGTCATCTGCTCCGTGATCTGAGCCGTCTGGTTTGATGCCTCGCTCTGGCTTCCTTCCAGTGCGGAAAGCTGGTTCCGGGTCTGCTCCAGCTGTTGGGTGTAGACCTGGATTTTTGCCTGCTGGGCGGCATAGCGCTCCCGGTCGGACCGGTCACGCTGCTCCAGAGCTTCTTTTTCACGACGGGCAGAACTTTCTGCTTCCAAAATAGCCTCTACGAGAATCTCATGCTGCTTTTCCTGGCCCTGAAGCCGAAGCACCTGATCCTGCGCTTCCCGAAGCTGATCCCGGGCGGCGGCCAGCTGGAATTCCACCTGCTCCCAAAGCCGCTGGGCTTCCTGCAGTTCCGCTTCCGTCGTCATGCGGTCCTGCTGCAGTTTCTTCTCCTGGATATTCAGTTTTTCCAACTCATTGGCTCTCGACAGGATGCCCGCTTCCTTATTGGTACTGCCGCCGGTCATGGAGCCGCCGGGGTTCATGACCTGGCCATCCAGGGTCACGATTTTGAATCGGTTTTTATATTTCTGGGCCATGTGGATGGCGGCATCCATATCGGACGCGATCACCGTTCTGCCCAGCAGATTTTCCACAATGCCCCGGTATTGATGGTCGCAGGAAACCAGCTCCGAAGCGATACCCACATATCCCCGGCAGCTGTCCAGGCCTGTTTCCTGGAGATTCCGGCCCTGAATGGTGTTCATGGGAAGGAAGGTGGCACGCCCTCCGCCGGTGCGCTTCAGGTAGGAAATCGCGGCTTTGCCATCGGCTTCCGTGCCCACCACAATCTGCTGCATGGCAGCGCCCAGGGCGATTTCGATGGCAACGGTATACTCGTCCCCGGTCCGTATCAGACGGGAGACTGGGCCATGAACATTGCGCAAGGTGCCCCGCTGGGCCTCCTGCATCACCATTTTCACAGACCTCTGATAGCTTTCAAAATCCCGTTCCATGGCCCGGAACACCCGCGCTCTGGCCGCCACCGTATCTAGCCTGGCTGTCAGATTCCGCAGGGCTTCTGCCAGATCATCCCGGCGCTTGGCCCGGTTTTCCTGCCGCAAACTGTAACCCGCAATGGTGTTGCCTGCGGCTGTCACATCCTCCTGGGCTTTCCGCAGCTCTTTGCGGCTGGCTTCCAGATTCAGCTCCGCTTCGTGACGGCGGGCAGCGCCGGCGGAAAGATCGCTGCTGATCTGCTCCATCCGCTGCCGGGTCTGCATCATGCTTTCTTCCAGGCCCCGGACATCTGCCTGCCTGCCGGCAATGTCAGCCGCCAGGGAGGATTCTTTTCCCCGCAGTTCCAGATACTGGCGGGTCAAACCCTGGGCGTTGGCGGTCATGGCAGCCAGCTGCTCCTGCAGCTGCTGCAATTCCTGCCGCTTTTCAGTCAGGCTGGCTTCAATTTCCGTCACCCGCACCTGGGTCTGCTGGATCTGCGCCCCAAGACCGCCGCTGCGGTCTTCCTGGCCCTGGAGTTCCTCTTCAATACGCTGAATATTGGCATCATTGTTCTGCAGATTCCCCTGCAGCACCGCCATCTGGCCCTCCATCTGCTGATGGGCAGCCCCCAGCATATTGTTCTTTAACCGAAGGGTCTCCAATTCGCCGTCTTTGACCCTGAGTTTTTCTCCCAGTTCCTCCGTCTGACGGTAGAGGGCATCCAGATCATCATGGGCCTGCTGCAGGACAAAGGAAGCAGAGGCATAATCCTCTTCCGCCTTCTTCGCGGCGGCAGACAGTTTCTGAAGAGTCTCCAGCCAGACGGCCACTTCCACGCCCCGCAGCTCGTCCTTCAGCTCCAAATATTTTTTTGCCTTTTCAGACTGGATCTTCAGGGGTTCCAGCTGCAATTCCAGCTCGGAGACCTTATCTCCGATGCGCAGCAGATTGTCCTCCGTGTGCAGGAGCTTCCGTTCCGTTTCTTCCTTCCGGTGGCGGTATTTGGAGATACCGGCCGCCTCTTCAAAAATCTCACGGCGGTCGCCGCTTTTCAGGGAAAGGATCTCATCAATGCGGCCCTGGCCGATGTTGGAATAGCCTTCCCTGCCCAGGCCGGTGTCCATGAACATCTCATGAATATCCCGGAGGCGTGCAGATTGCTTGTTGATGTAATATTCGCTGTCGCCGCTGCGGTAAAACCGCCGGGTGACCATGACCTCGTCGGCATCATAGGCAAGCGCCCGGTCTGTGTTGTCCAATGTCAGGGTGGCTTCCGCAAAGCCCACCGCGGACCGCTTCTGGGTGCCGCCAAAAATCACATCCTCCATTTTGGCGCCCCGGAGGGTCTTGGTGCTTTGCTCGCCCATGACCCAGAGAATGGCGTCGGAGATATTGGACTTGCCTGATCCATTGGGGCCGACAATGGCAGTGATGTCATCGCCGAAGCTGATCAGGGTCTTATCCGGAAAGGACTTGAATCCCTGCAATTCCAAACTTCTAAGATACACAGTATAACCTCATGTTAAAAGATAATAATTCAGTTTATTATATTCCAAATCCCCAGGAATTGCAAGGGTTTGTTTTCTTCCAGCAGAAAAATGCCGCCCAAAATGGGCGGCATTGGAAGGGTCATTTTTTCACTTTTCGATACAGCTTATGGAGCTTTCTGGCAGCCTTCCAGACCGCATCGGTTTTCATGGCATAGAGATAGCACCATAGGTTTTCCCGGTTAAAGGGCGCCATACCGTCTTCCCGGGCAGATTTCAAGGCAATGCGCAGCTTTTCCCGCAGCATCACAAGGGTATCCTGGTAGTCCTGTTCCGATTCTCGGCTGTCCAGCAGATTCCGGATTTTCTCCGTCAGTTCCTCCACATAGCCTTCTTTCTGCCGGCGATAAGCCGCCATGCAGCCCTGTTCCCTGAAAAACTGCAGCCGCCACTCATGGACTTCGATGGCCTGCAGCTTTCGTTCTGACCATTTGGCCCGAACAGCGCCCTCCGGATTTCCAAAATAATAATACAGGTTCTGCGGAACCACCGCAATTTTTTCCGCTGCACACAGCAGCCTGGGGGTAACGGAGGCATCCTCCGCATAGGCCTTATCCTCCGGAAAGCGCACATTTCCAAACAGTTCCCTTCGGAAAAGCTTGTTATAGATACAATTGCAGATGTCATAATACTGTGCAAAGGTTTGATCTCCGTCCAGGAGGACCGGCTTCACCGGCTCAAGGGGCGCATCTTCACAAAAACATTCCGTCCAGTAAAGACCGCACATGGAAACATCCACATGATGGGCCTGGGCCGCATCCATCAGAACCTTCAGATAGTCCCGGTGTACCCAGTCATCGCTGTCAATAAACGTCAGCCACTGGCTGCTGCTGTTGGCCATTACCCATTCAATTCCGGAATTCCGGGCCGCTGACACGCCTCCATTTTGCTTGTGGATCACATGAATCCGGTTGTCTCCGGCTGCATACGCATCGCAGATGGCACCGCTGCGGTCTGGACTGCCGTCATCCACCAGGATCAGTTCATAATCTCCATAGGACTGTCCCAGAATACTGTCAAGGCAGCGGTGCAGGTAGGCTTCCACCCGGTAAACAGGAACAATAATACTGATCATGCTACTGCACACCTCCTTTTCTCAAACAAAAACGCCGGACCTTCTGCGCAAATTGAAACGCAGGTGCCACGCCCGGGATCAGTTCACAGAAAATATCCAGGTTCCGGCGCCGGAAATAAAAGCATCCGTAGCGGGTCACCGCATCCTTCAGCTGGTCATCCAGCTGGTTCAGATAGCGTTTTTTCTCTGCTTCCTCCAGGTCCGATTCCTGAATATGCTTTTTTTGCCGGCAGAGGATGCCGGTGTATTCCACAGCCGCTGCCTCATAGGCTCTGTCAAATCCATTTTCATGGAAATATCGAATCTGTTCCCGGAAAGCATCGATCACGTCCATCCGTCTGGGTGTCCATCCGGATTTGGTGATGCCGGTTGTATTCCGAAAATAATAGTACAGCGGCATGGAGCTGACCGCAATTTGTTTCTGGGCAAACAAGAGCTGATAGGTGGTAAACTCATCTTCATGCAGTTTTCCCACCGGGAAACGGATATCCCGGAAGCAATCCCGGTGATACAGCTTGCCGCAGGCGATGACCGCATTGATGTTATAGGGCACATAAAAATCTTCCGGTTCCCGCAGAACAAAGTCAGACCACGCCGGTTCCGCCGGGGTCTCCCCATCTGTCTCTGTGTAACCGCAGGCACTGATTTTGACCGTATCCCCGTTCACGGCATCCAGAAGCCATTCCAGCATCCGGCTGTGGATCCAGTCATCACTGTCCACAAACGTGAGCCACTGGCAGTCACTGTTTTCCAGGAGCCAGCGAATTCCTTCGTTTCTTGCCGCCGACAGGCCGCCGTTTTCCTGGTGAATCACCGTCACCCGACTGTCTTTCGCGGCATAGGCATCACAAATGGCGCCGCTGTTGTCCGGACTGCCGTCATCCACAAGAACCAGTCTCAGATCCCGGCAGGACTGGGTTAAAATACTGTCCACACAGCGTCTCAGATACGGCTCCACACGATAAACCGGCACAATCACGCCAACACTGGCCATTTTTTCCCTCTTTTCCTTTACTCTGAATTTCGAATTCTGTTGCGCCAAAAGGCGAACATACGCCAGTCCCGGAACAAAAAGCAATAGGACAGCACCAGAGCGCTACGCATGACATAGACATTGCAGATGCGTTTCAGGTCCTTCCAGCGGACGAAAATTCCCCTGGTATTGTGCCGCCACCAGGTGGTATTTTGAATCTGGTCAAAAGCCTTGGCCGGATCCGGATAGTCTCCAAAAATCAGCCGCTGATACTCCGTGTCCATGATGGCATAATGCAGCACAGGCAGAAACCGCTTGGCCTGACGATCATCAAAGATCCTTTGGAGCCGGGTGCCCACTTGATGGGACACCTCATTCAGCGCATCCAGCTTAACCTGATTGGGGCTGCCATGCATCATGGACCCTTCCCGTATGGTATACAGATAGCCTGTGCTGTCTGTGGATACCACTTTATTGGCACAAAGTGTATATTCCAGAGAAAATCCCATATCCTCTGCATAATTCTGACAGGTTTCGCAGAACCGGATGTTATTGTTTCTCAGGATTTCCCTCCGGAACAGGCGCATACAACATTCATACCCATGCCTGTACCCCAGCATTTGACGGATGCAGTAATCCACCCTGTCCTCTGCCGAAGAAAAGACATGTACTCCCGTGTCATGCTGACTGGAGCTGCCGCGGGAACCATCAGCAAAGACCTGGACAAAGTTTCCGATGGCCAGATCCGCGTTCTCCTGTTCCAGGGCGGTCACCAATTCGGCAATCCAGGTTTCTGTATAGCGGTCATCGGAATCGCAGAAGGTGAAATAATCACCCGCAATCTGATCCAGCGCGGCGTTTCTGGCATTGGAAACGCCGCCGTTTTCTTTATGAATCACCAAAATCCGGTCGTCCCGTTCCGCATAGGCATCGCAGATGGCACCGCAGCCATCCGGACTCCCGTCATCCACCAGAATCAGTTGCAGCGCCCGGTAGGTCTGATTCAAAATGCTCTCGATGCAGGCGGGAAGATACGCCTCCACATTGTACACCGGTACAATGACCGTCACCACAGGCATTTCTCTTTCTTCAGTCAATGGAATATCCCCCTCACTGTTTGCCCCGCAGCCGTTTATAGATCCGGTACAGCCCCGGAAAAATCTCAATATAGAGGGAAGGTTCCTTCCGCAGATAGGTCAGCATATATTTCCATCCGGCTTGTTTCAGCCGACGGGACAAGTCCTGCTGATACTGCTCCTTCTCTTCCCGGGAAAGGGCTGATTCCTGCATCAAATGGCGCTGCTGAATGATTTTATTTGCGTAGAAAATGACAGCATGCTCATAAGCCCTTTGAAATCCATGCTCCTGAAAAAAGGCCACCTGTTCTCCCAGGGCCTGGACCGCATCCAGGCGCTGGGGCTTCCAGAGAGATTTTGTGATTCCGGCTGCGTTCTGAAAATAGAAGTAGAGAGGCAACTGTGTCACCGCCAGTTGTTCCTGGTCAAACAGGATCCGGTAGGTGGTAAACTCATCCTCATGCAGCTTGCCCACGGGATACCGGATCTGTGAAAAGCAGGATTTGTGATACAGCTTTCCCCAGGCAGTTACTGCCATGGTATTTTGCAACACATAGAAATCTTCCGGTGTCCACAACTGCAGGCTGTGCTGTCCTTCCTCAACGGCCGGTGTTTCACCGCAGGTCTCCCCATAGCCGCAGGCGCTGATCTTCACGCCATGTTCCACTGCTGCGGTCAAAAGAATTTCCAGCATCCGGCTATGAATCCAGTCGTCGCTGTCCACAAAGGAAAGCCACTGGCTGTTGGAATTGGCAAATGCCCAGTCAATGCCTGTATTCCGTGCCGCGGACAATCCACCGTTTTCCTGATGGATCACATGGACACGGCTGTCCTTCTGCGCATATTCCTCGCAAAGACGACCGCAGTTGTCCGGGCTGCCGTCATCCACCAGGATCAATTCAAAATCCCTGAAGCTCTGGCACAGAATGCTGTCCACGCATCTGCCCAGATAGGGTTCCACTTTATAAACGGGCACAATCACACTGATGATCGGCATTGCGGTTTCTCTCCATTCTCCCTGCGGATCTTTACAAACAGGTCTTAACACATCCGGTCTTTCAAAACAGGTTCCAGCCAGTGGAGCAGTTTGGTCCGCACGCGCAGTAAAAACCAGGAACCGTCCAGCATAAAACGCATATAACTGATTTGTTCCAGGTGGCGAAGCCTGGATAAGCCAACCTGATATCCACATTCTGTTTTCAAAAAGGCTTGCAGCTGTTTTTCAAAGAAGGGCCAGTCCTTGATGCTTTCTCTGGCCGCTTGTCGGTATTCAAGGGCGGTCAAGCCTGATGATTCATACTCTGAAACAATATGAGGTGCAATCAACATATAAAAAATCACAGGAAACTGCTTGACCATATCATCGCAATCAGGAAATCTCTTTAAAAAAGCAAGCGCCTCTTTTGCCAGTTCATTATAACGGTTCACATTGATTTTCCCTTTTTGCCCCGCCATAATGGACGTCTGACGCTGCAGATAGTGATACGGAGTATAATCCAAAATGGCAATTTTTTCCGCATGGGCACAGTAACACAGTGTAAAGCAAAGGTCTTCTCCAAAAATCTTCCGGTTATCCACAAAACGCAGACCAAATCGTTCCACCTTTTCCCGGACAAATACCCGGTTCCAGGCTTCCCAGCCGCAGGAGTAATTCAGAAGATTTCGGACGATAAAACCGCAGCGGTCTTCGGCGGTATCCAGCGAATGTACACCATGATTTTCCCACCGAAGATCAAAGTTTTCTCCGTTTTCCCAAAACAACTGCATCTGAAACGCAACCATATCTGCTCCATTTTTCAGGTACGGCAAAACAGTTTCCAGCAAATCATCGTCTACATAATCATCGCTGTCCAAAAAATAGAGATATGTTCCACTGGCAATCTCCAGCCCGGCATTTCTGGCAGAAGAAAGGCCCCCATTTTCCTTATGGATCACGCGGATGCGGCTGTCCTTCGCCGCATAGTCATCACAGATGGCACCGCAGCGATCCGGGCTGCCGTCATCCACCAAAATCAGCTCATAGTCTGTAAAGGTCTGGCTGCGGATACTGTCAACACACCGGCACAGATAAGGTTCCACCTTGTAGACAGGCACAATGATACTGAATTCAGGCATTTTTTAATCCTTTCTGATCACTTTAGGTGACGGAAGTTGGACATATCCCCAGTTTTTGTGCTTCCATACCCATTTTTCGTCTGCCATCATGGAAGATTTCTGAATGTTCAACCCATTCATACACTCCAAATCCTCATTGTAGCCACTGTCCGTTTTGTTAAAAAATGTGTAGTATGTCTTATACTCCGCGTCCATCATCATGGATGCATCCAATTCCAACTCCACTTCACACACGTCTCCCTGCTTCCCGGAATAAAAGGAATACAGCACATAGGTGGCCTGGGGGGTATCCTCCAGATTCAGAAGCTCAATCCGCAGGCCCACGTCTGTCACATCCTGGAGATTTTTCCATTTCAGCCGAATCCGAATCGGTTCATTGGCTTCAAAATGAATGGACTCCCTGCCCACATATTCCGCTTCCATCAATTTAATCTTTGGATTCTGCAGCCAATTGGGGTGATCCATGGCTTCGTAGTTCATATATGCAGACTCATTTTTCTGTCTGTTCATGTAAACTTCGATTGCTTCCTCCACATCCCCATCGAAGGAAACTTTTCCCTTGTCCAGCACCACGCAGCGATCACACAGCTGACGGATGGTGTTCATGTTATGACTGACATACAGCACCGTTCGGCCTTCTTTTTTGGCGGCATCCCGCATTTTATCCAGACATTTCTTCTGAAAGGCCATGTCGCCCACCGCCAGGACCTCATCCATGATCATGATTTCGCTGTCCAGATGGGCAGCCACGGAGAAGGCCAGCTTCACATACATACCGCTGGAATACCGCTTCACAGGGGTATCAATAAATTCCCGGACCTCAGAGAACTCGATGATATCCTCCATCTTGCTGTCAATTTCCGCCTTGGTCATGCCCAGGATGGCGCCATTCATATAGACGTTTTCCCGTCCGGTCATTTCACCGTTAAAGCCGGTGCCCACTTCCAACATGGAGGCAATCCGGCCATAAATGTCAATTTCACCCTCTGTGGGGGCAGTGACCCGGCTCAGCAGCTTCAGCATGGTGCTTTTGCCGGCGCCGTTGCCGCCGATGATGCCCAGTGCCTCACCTTTATAAATCGTCAGGTCAATCCCATTGAGGGCCATAAAGGTTTGTCCGATGAGCCGCTGGTTCGTTCCGATCTGCAGATTGGGATCTTCCCTGCCCCGGACCCGGGCCCACCAGCTCTGCAGATCCTGCTGCAGGGTCGCGCCGCCGATCTGGCCCAGCTTATACACCTTTTTCACACCGGAAAGCCGGATGGCAATTTCCGGGTTTTTCAGTTCCTTACCCATGATCCGCGCTCCTTACACCGTATCCATAAAGGTCTTTTCAACCTTGTTGAAAATCATAATACCACCCAGCAGCAGCACAATGGTGATGGCCCAACTCAGCGCCAGGGCCCCGGGCATGACGGTTCCCTGGCCCAGAATGGCATAGCGAATCATTTCCACCGGTGCCGTCACCGGATTGATCACCAGGACGTTGCGCATCCAGCCAGTCCCCAACGCAGACATGGGGTAGACAATCGGCGTCGCGTACATCCAAAGCTGCATGGCAAATTCCACCAGCACTGCCAAATCCCTGTATTTTGTCGTCAGACTAGAGACAATAATGCCGGTGCCGATGCCCAACATTCCAAGATGCAGCAATGCCACCGGGACCATCAGCCAGGCTGCCCAGTTGGGATGCACTTCTCCCCTGACCAAATAAAAGACCAGACAGGCCAGCACCAGAATCATCTGCAAACAAAACTGGATCACCGCAGAAAGCATATTGGCAATTGGCATTGTCAGTCTGGGGAAATAGACTTTGCCAAATACATGGGCATTTTCCGTAAAGGTCCGTGCGTTGCTGACCACACAAGTGGAGAAGAACAGCCAGATGGCGTTGCCGCACAGATAAAACAGAAGGGAGGGTACCCCATCCGTTCCAATTCCCGCAATACCACCGAACACCAGCGCATAAATGATACTGCTGATCAGAGGATTCAGAAAAATCCAGGCGGGACCCAAAATGGTCTGCTTATAGCGCACCACAAAATTACGCTTGGTAAACAGCAAAATCAGGTCCCGGTACTGCCAGACTTCCTTCAGCTTCAGATCCAGCATCCTGTGCTGGGCCGAGATATGGGTATGATAGGTTTTCTGTGATACATTCTCCATGAAAAATACCTCAATTTATGTTTTCGCCTGCCTGGTCCAGATAGAGCGCTTCCAGCCGGCGGATTTCCCGGTTCATGTCATATTCTGCCAGATTCAGGGACGTTTCTCGCTTCCGGGCAGGATCCAGGGCCATTTTCACCCATTTTTCAGGATTTTCCAGAGGCAAGCGGATACAATTCTCCGTGCGGAAGGCCTCCTCCGGGCAGCGATCTGACGCAATGCACCGCAGACCTGCTGCCTGGGCTTCGATCAGAGAGATGGGCAGCCCCTCAAAAATGGAGGGGAACACAAAAACGTCCATGGTTTTCAGCAGTTCATTCACGTCTTTCCGGTGGGTCAGGATCTGATACCGGTCCTGCAGCCCAAGCCGGTGCAGCTTTTCAACCACATGGGATGGATCTTCCACGCCAACCATCAGAAGATAGGCGTCTTCCCGCTTTTTCACAATCTCCCGGAAGACATCCACCAGGAAGGTGTGGTTTTTCTCCGGCGTGAACCGGCCTACATGACCAACTACAAAGGCCTCCTGCGGGATGCCCACTTCCTGTCGCTTGGCCTGCTTCGTCACACCGGGCTCCAGGAACCGCTTCATGTCAATACCGTTGCGGATCACGGCGGTTTTCTGACCGGGGAACATGTCATCCATCTGGGCAGCCATGTCGTCGTGAAGGGCAATCAGCTGAAGGCCGTTGTGCCGGATCAGGTATCGGGCCGCTGCCCCTTCCTCCCCTTCATAAATCAGTTCCGGCAAGGCGTGGCAGGTGTGCAGCAGTCGGATTCCCTTCAGGAAGGGACTGACAGCCTGCAAGCAGCACAGCACGTCCAGATGGCCATGCACCACCGTGGCTCCGGTTGTACGCAGCACCTTCAGGAATTTGAGACCAAAGTAAAAATTCCGCACCGCATTTCTGCAGCGCCGTAGGGCACCGGGTTTTTCATAGGTATCCCCGGGAAGCACCGGCTTTTCCTGAACCTCTTCGGACCGGATGGTTTCCTGGGGCTTTCTCCAGAAAAGTCGGTGCCAGACCTTCTTCAGAAGATCATCCTGAGAGGACAGGGGAATGATCGGAATATCCCCATCCCGGAGCCGTTTCCAGTTGGCCGAGGTATCCAGCTCATGCACAACAACAACAGACACCTCAAACCGCTCTTTGTCCATCAGCAGCGCATAGTCCTTGACCAGCGTCTCCGCGCCCCCGTCCTGTACACTTGTAACAAATTCTATGACCTTTGTCTTTGCCATCTGAGGCTCTCCTGTCTCATCCTGTAATTTTAAAAATGGTTCGGTAATTGCCCGCAATCGTGCAGGTAAACCTGTTCCAGAATTTTTGCCGTATCAGAAATATTCAGACCATGGGCCACCACTTCCTGCTGCCGCAGTGCTCTGTCGCCAGGCGTCTGGTGGCGGCGGATCCCCTGAACCCAAACATCCACATCTCCCAGAGGCAGGTATTCCACAGCGGAAAACACCTGCAACTCTTTTGTGATCTCATCAGACAGCAGCACCGGCAGTCCGGAGGACAGGGCTTCCACCCCTGCCACCGGGAACCCCTCATAGAGAGAGGGCATCAGGAACAGGTCAAACCCCTGATAAAGCCGGCTGACATCGCTGCGTCTGCCCAGCATCTGCACATGATCCTCCAGTCCATACTGCCGGATCAACTCCCGGATCATGGCCTCATCGGGACCATTTCCTGCCGCCACCAGAATGGCTTCCGGGAGAATATGGCGCAGCTTGGCCATGATCTGAAGGGCAAAGGGATAATTCTTCTGATCCGCCAGACGGCCCACCATGCCGATGACAAACCGGTCTTCCACCCCCAGGTCCCGGCGGACTTCCCGGCGAACGGTTTCGTCAAAGGCAAACTTGTCCGTTTCCACCGCATTGGGCAAAACCATGGCCCGGGGCCGTTTCATGTTGTATTTCCCGAAGATCCGCTCCCCTGCCAGCTGTCCGCAGCCGATGACCCGGGTGGCATAATGATAGTTCAGCATACAGCCGGACAGCCGCCGGATTTCTCCCTTGACACCCTCCCAGGGGGAGGTGGTATGGCAGTGGGCCACCCGGCAGCGAACGCCGGCCTTTTGGGCAATCCGCAGCGTCACATAGCAGGTCTCGCTGTCATGTACATGGACCGCATCATACTTTTCCTTGCGCAGAAGATCTGTCAGCGCCCGTTCATAGGCACCCAGTCCTTCCGATTTCAGAGGCAGAAAGTGGATGGCGGCGCCCAGTTCCTGCAGGGCCCGTCCGTTCTGGCCCACTGTGGGAATGGTCAGGCCGATGTCAAAATGGATCTTGGTCCGGTCCAGATAACGGTAATAGTTCAGCACCACCGTGGAAATACCACCGGCATCGGAACAGCCCATAATGTGCAATACCCGAATCATACGTCCTCCGTCAGCGTCGTTTCATGTACCAGTCCAGCAGCCGTGCTGCCCCATCCAGTCCCAGCAGGGCGATGGCGGCACGGACCAGCTTCGTTTTGGAAGCCTGACCGTAATCCAGCACCCAACGGTACTGGCGCAGCAGCTGTTTTGCTTTTTCCCGGTCTTCACCGGTCAGGTCCAGCATGTTCCAGACCAGGATGGCATATTCATAAGCCGCGAAGGACAAGGCCAGCGCAGCCGTTTCATCTTTTGCTTTTTTGTTTTCGGCAAAGCGGGAGGCACAGTCCGTCACAAACAGGAAGGTGTCAAAATAATACTTTGGTGTCACACAGTTTGTGATGGAACCGGTCCGGTTTTGCCGGTAACAGTAATAGGGAAAGTCCAGGTAGTCAAACCGCTGCGCTGTCAGGAAAAGATCCAGGCTGTACATGAGATCCTCCGACAGCCGGCGGTCACAGGGATACTGGAATCCATGTTCCAGCAAAAACGCCCGGCGGTAGATCTTACCCCAGGCGCTGGCCGGGAACTTGGGGCGGGTCACCAAAAACCGGAGAACCTCTTCCCTGGGTTTTCCCAGGATCCGCTCCCGGATCAGCCCTTCTCCCATGGGCTCCCAAGTGCCGTCAGGATAGACTTTCCGGCTACGCAAAAAAGCCACATCGCAGTCCGTGCTGTCAATCCAGCTTAAAAGCTGCGCAACAGCCCCATCTTCCAGATAATCATCAGAATCCACAAACAGCACATAAGTTCCGGTGGCCTGGGCAAAACCAGCGTTCCGGGCATCGGACAAGCCGCCGTTGGGCTTATGGATCACCTTGATGTCAGAATTGTCCCGGGCATAGGCATCGCAGATGGCACCGCAGCCGTCCGGGCTGCCATCATCCACCAGAATGATCTCGCAGGCAGGCGTAGCCTGGGACAAAATACTGTCCACACACTGAGAAAGATAGGCTTCTACCTTGTAGATAGGCAAAATAAAGGAAAGTTTCTTATCCATTGCTGTGTTTCTCCTGTTCCAGACGTTGGGCGGCTTCCCGCATGGTCAGGCTCTCCATGCCGTAGGTTTTGCTCAGTTCCTGATAACAGGCAAAAATCTCTTCCAGCTGGGCCAGATGTTCCTCTGTCCGAATGCCGATGTTATGGGGATGCCACCACAGGTGGAAGGTGAGACCATGTTTGGCCGCATGGCGCATCTGGGCCTTGATGCGGCGCAGTTTCAGCCGCTCCAGAAAACCCAGGGGGGCAAAAATCGGCTTATACATCCGGGAACCCACCAGATTCCAGACTCCGTCCTCTTTTTTCGGGATATAGCCCCCCAGACCTGTCAGGGGGAAATAGACGTCCACCAGCCGCAGAAGCCGCAGCAGTGGGAAGAATTTGATTTTCTCATGGATCCAGTCGTTTTCCTCATCCCGGTAGGCTGTGAAGCCCAGCTTCCGGAAAACTTCGGTATATTCTCTTTCGCACTGGTTTCGGGGCAGAATCACAGAAGTCAGGTCATAGCCATGATCGGCGGCAATCCGTTTCGCGGCAGCCATATCCGCCGCGAACTGCTCCACGGTCTGTCCCTGCTCCCGGCAGTAATAGTGGGAAAAGGTATGGCTTCCGATCTCCTGGCCCGGACATTCACTGACCAGCCGGATCAGGCTGGGACCGTAAAAGCAAGGGGCGGATTCTTCATCCTCCCCGATTTTTTCAAACCAGTCATAAGGCGACAGATTTTTTCGGTCATAGGTTGGTTTGCTGTCCGGGAAATACCGCATCAGTTCCTGATGATTCTCGGCAAACAGAAATCCCACAGTGGCCCAGGTGGCATGGATTCCATATTTCTGAAACAGCGAAAGAAGCTTTGGGATAGCGGCACGTCCCCCCAGGATGTTCTCCCGATAGTCATCCAGAGAGCAACAGTCCAGCATCCCCCAGAACAGTTCAAAATCCAGAGAAACCAGTAATGTTCCTGCCACGTCCTCACCTTTCTTTCTGTTACACGCTCAGATAAATTTCTTTCATGATCCGGTGGACATTCTCACGGTCAAAGGGCTTGACCTTTTCCACCGCCGCTGCGCCGAAGCGGCGCCGAAGTGCAGGATCCCGGTACTGCTCCAGAATGGCATCCGCCAATGCCTGGGGATTCTGGGGAACGATGCGGCCTTCTTTGCCGTCTTCAATCAGGTCTGTGTTGCCCCGGCAGCCGGAGCAGACCGTGCTCATGCCGCTGCTCATGGCCTCCATCAGCGCCACCGGCAAACCTTCCCGGTAGGACATGAACGCAAACAAATCACTGCATCGGTAAATGTCCGGAATATCCTTCCGGTAGCCCAAAAATGCCACATGGTCTTCGATGCCCAGCTCCTTTGCCTCCCGGCGCAGAACCTGTTCATAGTCTCCCATGCCGCAGATCAGATAGTGCATGGTTTCGAATTCCGGCAGGTCCCTGAGTTTCGCCAGTGCCTTCAAAACCATGGATTGATTCTTATTTTTGTTCATTTCCGCCACCGTCAGAATCAGGAAATCCTCCTGGCGGAAGCCCAGGTTTTCCCGGGTCTGCCGGGGATCGCCGTGACTAGCATCAAACCGGTGGGTATCGATGCCGACTCCGGGCACGTATTCCACCCGTTTGGCATGCATTTTTTTCCTGGCTAATGCGTCATCCTCCCGGTTCATGGTCAGCAGCACATCCGTCAGCCAGGCCAGACACCATTCCACCGGGTAATAGGCCAGCCAGCTGGCCAGGGAGGAGCCTTTGTAAAAATGGAAGCCATGGGCGGTGTAGATTACCTTTGTCCCCTGCTTCCGGGCCTTGCGGGCCGCCAGACGGGTAATCATGGCACCCACGGGGGTATGGCAATGAATGATGTCAAAGTGCCCTTCTTCAATGATTCGCTTCAGCTCCCGGTAGGCCCGGAGATTGGCTGCCTTCCAGGGAATCCGTGCGAAAGGAATCTCATAAAAGGTGTCACAGTAGGGAATGTGCAATTCGCTGGGGTCGTCATAATCATTGGATGCTGCCACTGCAGTTTCCCAGCCCATCTCCTGAAACATCTGAAGATAGGGCACATGGAAGGTCATAATATGCTGCTTGACCACCGTTGCTGTAAACAAGACCCGTTTTTTCTCCATCTCGAAACACCTTTTCAAGCAAAATGTCTATTTTTTTCCAAAGATAATAGTCCAATATTATTATACACTATCTCCTTCGTTATTTCAAGTATCACAACGTACAACGAGAAACGGAGCAGATGGTCATCTGCTCCGCAAAAATCAAATGAGTACTTTCCTCTTTCGGATTCGCCCCAGTTCCCAGATACCGATGGCGGCACCCACCACCCAGCGCAGAATCCAGAGTCCTTCTGTCAGGTACACAAAGGCAACCATGCCAAAGAAAGCAAGGGCATATTTTGCCCAGATCCGGATTCCAAAGGGATAGTTGCCTTTCTTCAGCAGGTAGCGCACATAAATGTAATGGCCTGCCAGTTGGAGTCCATGGGATACCGTGGTGGCCAGAGCCGCGCCGGTCACGCCGATCCAATGAATCAGCAGATAGTTCAGTCCCAGATTCACAAGGGCCGCGCCCACGGTCATCACCGCCACCACCTTGGTCTGCTTGTGATAATATTCATAGTTAATGGGGAAGGTACACAGGAAATTCAGGTAATAGCTGGAGACAAAAATGGGAATCAGCATGGTGCCGGACCAGAATTCCCGGCTGGCAAAAATATGGTACACTTCCGGTGCCAGCAGAACAAACCCCACGCTGAGCACGGTAAACAGTTCCAGGAAATTCTTCGCCTGGTCCCGGAGATGAGCATGTCTGCCCTGCTTCAGATCGTCAAAGAAAAAAGGAGTCCAGCTGTTGTTCAGTGCCACAAAAATGGTAAACATGATGCCGCCAAAGTTATAGGCAAGGCTGTACTGGCCCACCATGGACTCACTCATCATCCACTGAAGCATGACCCGGTCGCATTGACCCAGCAGCAAATCGGACAAACTGTAAAATACAACCGGCAGCGCCAACGTCAACGCCAAGGTCCAGTATTCCCGGTTGTAGAAGGTTTTGCCTTTGACCAGCACATAGCCGCAGATGCCGATTCCCAGGCTGCCATAGGTCACAGCCAGGGCCAGGATCCGGCCATAGTGGGCCTTCCCTTCCGGCATCAGCAGAATCAGAATCACGGACAGGATCAGTGTGGTCAAGGTGACACCCACCGACACAAACATGTTCTTGTCCGCCTTGAATTCATAGGTGAATTTGCTGTTGAGGAAATTCAGGCAAAAATTACCGAAGGATTGAAAGAGAATCAGCACAACCAGCAGCCGGCTCAATTTCAGCAGCGCTGACACCTGCGGCAGGAACAGCAGCACCACCGCACTGCACAGCAGGAAAAATAGCAGCGACAGGGTCATGACCGAGGATTGGTACGCATGCTGCTTTTCCTCCGGGTATTCCACCCGGGCATTTACCAGTGTTCCGTTGGTCTGCAGGGTAAAGGCAATGGCTGCCACGCCCACCCAGATGGTATACAATGACACAATACCATAGCCGGCATCTCCCAGCATCCGGGAAAACAAGGGGGCCGTAAACAGGGAAATGCCACGCAGCAGGATGGTGCTGAGGATATTAAAAAAAGCAACTTTGTTTTGTTTTCTCATAAAGGGACCTTATCTTTGTTTGCTGAAAATACGGCGCAGGCTCCGGTACAGGTTAAAGGCCAGAAGCACATCCGTGACCTTTTCTTTTCTGCCAAAGAGTGCACTTGTCACAACAAAGGGAATCTGCCGGCGCAGGGCTTTTCTGTAATCCCGTGCCGGCCCACAAAACCGCTTCCGATCTTCTTCTGAAGCCAGATCCACGGATTGGACCGCATAGACCAGGGAGCGGACCCGCAGATACCGGGCTTCCTGTTCCAGGACGTGATAGTGCGCCTGAATATAAGAAAGGATTTCTTCTGTATGCCGGGCAAAATGAAAGTTCTTATCAGATACAGATGTATAGGTAATGCTGCCGCTGCGGTGATAATAATTGTAAATGGGCTTTGGCAGCATGGCGATGCGTCCTGCGTCCAGCACGATTTTATACATAACGGGCACATCTTCGCAGACCACCCCCTGCGGGAAACGGGCTTCCCGGAACAACCGTTTTGCAAACAGCTTGTCACAGGCAGAAGAGTCGCAGTGATCCCACCGGAAGATCCTTGAAACCAGTTTCTCACCGGAAAGGACCTCCTGTCTCGGGGGACACAATCCCTGCTGTTTCTGGCCGATGGTGGCTTTCACATCCCAGCGGCCGCCCACCACCAGTTCGGTCTGGTTCGTCAGGGCTTCCCGGAGCAGGCTTTCCACCGCGTCCGGTTCCAGCCAATCATCGCTGTCCACGAACTCCAGATATTCTCCCCGGGCAATGTCAATACCGGCGTTCCGTGCGCTGCTTAGGCCTCCGTTTTCCTTGTGGATCACCCGGACCCGGGAATCTTTGGCCGCGTAAGCATCGCAAATGGCACCGGAGCCATCCTTGGCCCCATCGTCCACCAGAATGACTTCCAGATTTTGGTATGTTTGCGTCAGGATGGAATCCACACACCGGCCCAGATATTCTTCCACATTATAGACCGGCACAATGACACTCACCAGAATATCCTGATTCACGGTGGTTTCCTCCCTTTTATCCTGCGATTTGTTCGTATATGTTCAAAAGATCCTGCAGATTGGCAGCGGGATCGTGGATTTGCAACGCGTGCGCCCGGGCGGCTTCTCCCAGGGCAGCAGCCTCTTCCCCCATGGCAAAAACCTGCTTGATGAACCAGGCCAGCATATAGGGGGCGGTCGACTGATAAAGATATCCTTCCGATTCATGACGCATCAGACTGGTGACACCACCCACATCCGCCGCGACACATGGCGCCCCCAAAATCATGGCTTCCCCCAGGGCATTGGGGGAATTTTCAATGGTGGAAGGCATGACAAAGACATGGGTCTTCAGAAGCTGCTGCTTCATTCCCTCCCCGTCCAAGCTGCCCAGAAATTCGATTTTGTCTTCCAGACCATACTGCCGGGTCAGCTTGGCCAGATAACGCTGGTAGCTGTTCCGGCGCAGGAAGCCTGCCTTCAGGTAGCTCTTGCCCGGCACTGCCACGGTTGCATCGGGATAGTGTTTCAGGACTTCCGGAAGAGCCTCCAGCAAATGGTGAAATCCCTTCACGGGATAGGAGCAGCTGGGGGCAAATATCCGGTATTTACAGCAACCGTCATAATCCCAGCTGTCCCGGTAGAAAGGATCCCGCAGTGTTTCATTGCATTTGTGATAGGTCGCTTCCGGATGGATGGCTGCGGTACAGGCCCGGTCCCAGTGGGTCCGGCCAATGATATGGCTGACCTTGCCCAGTGTCTGCTGCTCCAGTTCTCCCCGGAGCTGGAATTTCTTCTGCTGGCAGACAATGTTGTCTTTACGCAGAGAGTCCCGGAAGGTGGTGCTGTGCTGGATGGCGTATGGAATTCCCTCGCAGTAATGGCCGGCAATGTAGCCGCACAGGCCCTGGATGCTGACCACCATCCGATCCAGATAACCCACCTTCTCCGCCGCGTTCGCCATGGCCAGGCTGTGCGCATATTCCACGCCCCAGCTGTGAATCACATCGGGCTGAAATGCCTCCAATTCCTGCCGGAACAGTTCCTCCAGTTCCGACAGATACTGATGGGGCAGCTTGGTACGGAAGGTGCGGTAGCTGCATCGATCATCCAGTTTCCCGTTTTTTTCCTTGTGATAGGGGCAGAAGATCCGGATGGTCAGTCCCTCCTGATGACGCAGATCCTGCAGCACATGATCCACCCACAGGCCATTGCCCTCTTTGCCGCTGATGGCCTTTTTCACCGCCCCGGGCACCATATTGCACAGCCAAATCAATTTCATGGGATTTCTTCCCTTCTGTCAGTTTTCCAGCATTTGCAGTAATTTTTTCGCCTGGACCACATTGTTTCTGTCTTGCAGCACAAAGTTCCTGGCTTCACAGCCCATCCGGAACAATTCTTCGTCGGACCGGGCCAGAACTTTTTTCAGTGCCGCCGCCACACCGGCAGCGGATTCTTCTTCGATAAAGGAAACGTAGGGATAATATGCTTCGGGCATACCGGGTAGCCGGGTGGTGAGCACCGGGGTCCCGGAGGCCATATACTCCATGGTTTTGGAGGGGAAGGAATATTTCACAAATTCCTCGTGGGTGGGCCGGGGGTTCACCAGAAGGGTGGCCTCCTGTTCCTTGTCCACGATCTGGGTATTCAGCAGCATGCCGCCATAGAACACCCGGGGATCCTTCTGGGCGATCTGCTGCAATTCTTTCACATAGTCACCGGGACCATAAATTTCCAGCCGGGCATTGGGCAGATCCGCCTGTAAAAACCCTTCCGTCAGGTTCGCCAGGCCATACTGGCGGCTGACACCGCCGGCATAGAAAATGGTTCTGACCGGGTTTTTCTTTGCCATGTCCGGTTTCCGGTCTTTCATGGTAATATCAGCATGACCTTCCAGGACCACATAAGGCTTGTCTTTATTTCCGATGTAGTCATTCATGGCCTCCGTCAGCAGCACATAGTCGGTGCAGTGGCGGATGACATAATTGGCCATCTTCCTGGAAAAGCCGCCGCCTCCCAGCATATCCGGCAGGTCGGTGATGATCCCCACGCAGCGGCACCGGCGCAGTCTTGCTGCCAGAAGGGCAAAAAAGGCCGTGGTTCGGTTCAGGCAGTCCACCACCACTGCGGTATCCCGGCGGCTGAGCCGCAGGATTTTGAAAAAGGTTCCTGCCGCCACAAAAGCCAGCTTCACGATGGGATTGCGGATGGCCGGAATGTAATGATACCGGGCGCCGCCCTCCGTTTCCGACCGCAGGCGCAGGAATGTTTTGCGCAGGTTGGACCGGTTAACCGGGGCATTGGCCACCACATCCACGTCTGTGTGCGCTGCCAGGCCCTCGATCAGCAGCCGGTGATATTTCTGAGACTGGAAGGCAGGCTTTACCTTCACTTCCGAGAAAAGCTGCTGATACACCCGGTCCGAGCAGGTGGTAACGGCATAGAGAATATGCATGATTTCTCTCCTGTTATGACAAAATCTCCACATGGGCTTTGGCCATGTTTTCGATGGTATAGGGACGGATCTTTTCCAGAGACGCTTCTCCCATGGCCCGGTAATCTGATGCCAGAACCTGATTGACTGCGGTGGCCAGTGCATGATCGTCCTTCACCGGGACAAGGTAACCATTGACACCGTTTTCCACCAGCTCCATACCGGCCACACATTTGTCCGTGGTCACAATGGGCAGGCCCTGGGCCATGGCTTCGTTGATCACAAGACCCCAGACATCGCTGTGGGTGGGCAGCACCAGCAGGTCCGCTGCCCGGTAGTAGCTTTGCAGGGCTTCCTTCTTTTGAAACCCCACAAAGTGAACATGTTCCAAATTGTTTTCCCTGCAAAAGGCCAGATGTTCCTCGGTGGGTTCCCCTCCAATGAAGTAGATTCCGGCCTCCCTGTCCACTTCCGGGGTTACCCGGAGCAGATCATCCATTCCCTTTTTGGGATCAAATCGGCCCACATACAGGACAATCTTTTTTTCAGACATGGCCAGTTTTTCCCGGAGCGACTGTTTTTCCGGCGGGGCAGGAACCGCGGCAGGAATCTCCCGCTCCCAAAGGGATGTAAAGGGGTATTGAAAAACCGACTCCGCTTTGGCGCCATAGTGCACCAGATAATCGGTGGTGCAATGGCCGCTGCTGATCCAGACCGTGGCCTGGCTGACCAGGCAACGCTTGAACCAATACTTGGGACCGGAGGATTCCCGGATCAGGCCGCCATCTACTTCCATGTAGAAAGGAATCCCGTGCAACCGCATGTAAAGCATGGCCAATACCGTGGTGGGGTAAGCGTAACCGCAAACCACAATGGCATCCCAGGGCTGTTTCAGCCACTGGATAACATCCAGGCATAGATCCCGGCCGCCAACGGATGCCACTCTCTTTTCAAGCTGCACCCCATGAAACCGGCCTTCCCCGGAGATAAACCAATCTGCACTGCGGTGTTTTTTGTCCTCAATCCGGTCGGAGAACAGCACGGTAACATCCATGTATTTGGCCAACTCGTCGTAAAAGCAGACCCGATACGGGGATGCATAGTTTGTAATAAACAGGACACGCATAGGGATGTTCTCCTTCCGCTACATTTGTTATTCTTCCCCGAAGGAAAGCTCCATGATCTGGTGACGGTTTTCCCGCTTGTCCTCCGGAGGAAGTTCCATATAATTTCCATAAAGGGAGGACAGAAAGGCGTCATAGTCCTTCGGTCCCGGAAACACAGCGTCCTCAAAGGGATAGAGCGCCACCGCATCGCACCAGGTCCGGTCAAAGAAAGGAACCCTTGGAAGGGCGCTCTGTTCATAGTAAACGCCGCTTTCCGGCTGGGACCGGACGATGCTTTCATACCGGCGAACCAGAGCTTTCTGGCTGACAAACAAGGCTGCAATCTGGTACGGCAGATAGCCGATCCGCTTTTTCCAGATAGTTTTCTCCCCTTCCTGCCAGGGGGTATACCGGCACTTCATCAGCTTCACCCGGTAGATATGCAGCAGCTTCCGGTTCAGGCTCCGCTGCAGCCGGGCATCCTCCGGGCCGAAGTCCAGAGGATAGATGTCCACATAAAAACCGTTCTCCGGCAACCGGCGGCACTTTGCCTCCACATAGACAGTGCCACGTTTCCGGACCTTCCCAAAGGGATGGGCATAGTCCCGGTCTGTGTGCCAGTTCTGGAAGCAGTATTGTTCCCCCAGCTTTTCCGGGGCAATGCGGCAGAATTTTTCATAATCGGCCCGGGGCATGGCCACATCCATGTCATCGTCCCAGGGGATGAAACCCTGATGGCGCACCGCCCCCAGGAAGGTCCCCCGGTACAGGAAATAACGGATTCCGTTTTCCTCACAGACCCGGCTGATTTCCCGGACCATATCCAGCAAAACTGGCTGTACCTTTTCCAGAATCTCCCGTTCCATGATCACACCTTCTTTTTTCTCGTGAGGCCATTCAGCCGGGGCAGGATTTTTTCTGTCAGCGCCATCACGGGGAACAGCCAGAAAAACAGATCATGGACCACATTCTGGGTATTGAAGGGCACAAACAGAATCACCATCAGCATCAGATTCAGCAGGATGTTCCGCTCCTTTTTCCAGGCAAAAGCCACCCAGCTCAGCACATGAAGGCATCCACCCACAATGCCAAAGACCGCGAAGATAATGGGAGACGTGGCCGTGTTGTTGGTCACAGAATACATGACCTCCGCCAGGTCGGCGCCAAAGATGGGGTGCTGCAGGAACAACATGGCATCTGCAGCAATGGCATCCGTCCGGGCCGTATAGGAGTAGGTCTTGTCGAAGATTTTTTCCATCATGCCCACCAGTTCGTAGGCCCAGGTACCGCCCCGTTCCACCGCAATGGTCACAAAAGCAATGGCAAACACCAGCAGCACCGCAACCAGCGCCTGCAGATTCTGATCCCGGTAAAGGCCCTTGTCAAAGAACAAAAAGACAAAATACAGCCCCAGGGCCAGAACACCACCGGTGGCGAAGGTGGTCAGCATGGACGCAAACAAAATCCCATTCACCGCCCACATCTGCCAGGTTTTCTTCCACTGCACCCAGTCATTGTTCAGGTGGATGGCAATGAACAGGAAAATCTGATACAGACCCGGTTCCCGGAAAATACCAAAGGCCCGGAGGGTATCATGCATGTGAATATTGGTATCGCAGACAACGGTCAGGCCGAAATTGAACATGTGCCAGCCGCCGGGGCTGTCAAAGGGGTTGCCCGGCAGCATCCCCGCGCGAACCATGGGCTTCAGCAGGAACACACCAACCAGAGAGATGACGCTGAGCCCGGTCATGATCAAAACATACCACCGGCCTGCCTCTGCGGTTGTTGTAAAATAGGTGGCAAAAATTCCAAACAGCCAGCACAGCAGGATGGAAAAATACATCAGCTGCCAATCCCGCTTGATGATCATGGGCAAGAGAATCACCAAAGCACTGGCGGCCATCAAAATCATCCGCCGGTCCGTCAGAACCTGCTTCAGTTTTTTGCGGTTCACCACCAGGAAGGCAAGGCCAATCACTCCCATGATGCCGACCATCAGCACCTGAGACAGGGCAAAGCCCAGAAAGGTACTGGTATACATGGTGGATCTTGCCACCATCTGCAGCGCCAGCAGAAACAGCGGGAAGCAGCATGTTACAACTTTATTTTGGGGAAAACGGTAATCATTCATATGAAATCCTTCTCATCTCGGTCCACCCAACAATGGCAGAATACAAATTCTCCGCGCCGCGGGGCACAGCCATCCCCCCATGGAGACTGGCAATTTCCTCACAGGCCGTGTCCTGATAAACGATAGATGGGGTGCCACAGCAGGCTGCCTCCAGAATGGTCATGCCGAAGGTCTCCTCCACACTGGGGCATACATGCAGATCTGCCGCTGTATAAATCTCCGCCAGACCGCGGATATTGTCCGTTCTGGGCAGCGCCAGAATATTTCCGGGCAGATCTTTGCTTTGCTGGGGTGTCAGCCCCACCAGCACGATTTTGTACCGGTCCTCCAGCATCCCGGCCAGGGAAATGAAGTCCTTCAGGCCCTTGCGTTCCTCCCAGATGTTAGCAACACCCAGCAGGAGAATCTGATCCTCAAGACCGTACTTGCGCCGGAAGTCACTGGGGGTGGGTTTGAACACCGCTGTACTCACGGTATTGTATGTCACTTCCACCGGATATTCCCCCAAAAAGCTCTGCTTCACCCGGCGTTCCAGCCAGTGGGAAGGCACCGTCAGGGTCAGATTGGGAATCCCGGTAAAATAATACCGTTTGCTTTCAAAATTTTCCCGGCTGTTGTCCATCACCAGGCTGGCAGGATAGCTCTTTTTCTGGGGACATTTTTCACAGCCGGTCTTCCACTTGTCGCAGCCCACATAATCAAAGTAGGCGCAATGGCCGGTGAAACTCCAGCAATCATGCAAGGTCCAGATGATCTTTTTGCCGGAGAACCGCAGGTATTCAAACAGCATACCCACATGAAGATAATAGCCATGGATGTTGTGAAGCCAGATCACATCCGGATCGTAGTTCCTGACCCAGTTCAGAAACTTCCGGGTGGCCCCAGCGGAATTGAACCCCTGGTTGTCAAAGACCCGGTTCAAGACACCGTGGACCTTCACGTCCAGATCGGTTCCGATGCGGTAAGTAGAGATGTCCTCACAGTTGGCTTGCCCACGGCCGTAGGCCAAAACACAGTCATGGCCCCGAAGGCTCAGTTCCCGGCATTTGTCCGCGGCAATTCGGCCGGTACTGCCGGTGCCTGCAACCGAATTGATCATGAGATATTTCATCTTCCCACCTCCATCTGTCCTGAACTTTAAAAAACGCTTCGTCTGTTAATACTTCCGCCAGACCATCTTGTCCACCACGCCGGTGTAGGACTGGATCAGCTTGACCACCTTGGTGGACACATTTTCCTCCACATAGTCCGGCACGGGGATACCATGATCGCCCTCCAAGTTCATCCGGACAGCGGTGTCCACCGCCTGGAGCAGATGACCCTCGTCAATGCCCGCCAGAATAAAGCAGGCCTTGTCCAGGGCTTCCGGCCGCTCAGTGGAGGTGCGGATGCACACCGCCGGGAAGGGATGACCCTGGGATGCAAAGAAGCTGCTTTCCTCCGGCAGGGTACCAGAGTCGGACACCACGGCGAATGCATTCATTTGCAGGCAGTTATAATCATGGAAGCCCAGGGGCTCACTCATCCGCACCCGGGGATCCAACTGGAAGCCGGTGGCTTCCAGACGCTTCCGGGACCGGGGATGGCAGGAATAGAGGATTGGCATATCGTACTTTTCCGCCATGACGTTGATGGCGCCAAACAGGGAAAAGAAATTCTTCTCGGTGTCGATGTTCTCCTCCCGATGGGCGGACAGCAGAATGTATCTTCCTTTTTCCAGACCCAGACGGGCATGGACATCGGAAGCCTCAATCTTTTCGAGATTCTGGTGCAGCACCTCGGCCATGGGAGACCCGGTCACATAGGTCCGCTCCTTGGGCAGGCCGCAGTCGTGGAGATACTTCCGGGCATGCTCGGAATAGGCCAGATTCACATCAGAGATGATGTCCACAATCCGGCGGTTTGTCTCCTCCGGCAGGCACTCATCCTTGCATCGGTTTCCGGCTTCCATGTGAAAAATGGGGATATGAAGCCGCTTGGCCGGGATGGCAGACAGGCAGGAATTGGTATCGCCCAGAATCAGCATGGCATCGGGCTTGATGGCAGCCATCAGCTTATAGGAGCAGCTGATGATGTTGCCGATGGTTTCACCCAGGTCATCACCTACGGCATTCATATATACATCCGGGTCGGCAAGGCCTAAGTCCCGGAAGAAGATTCCGTTTAAGTTATAGTCATAGTTCTGTCCGGTGTGGGCCAGAACACAGTCAAAATACTTGCGGCACTTGTTGATAACGGCAGCCAGACGGATGATCTCCGGCCGGGTGCCCACAATGATCAGCAGCTTCAGCTTTCCATTGTTCTGAAAGGAAATATCCGAATAATCCAGTTTCATTTCCATCTATCAAAACTCCTTTCAAGAGGATATTGGCGTTTTTCTGATTACTCAACCTTCTCGAAGAATGTATCGGGTTTACGGGGGTCAAAACATTCATTGGCCCACATGAGCGTCACCAGGTTTTCTGTTTGAGACAGATTGATGATGTTATGGGTATAGCCCGGCAGCATGTGAACCGCTTCGATTTTGTCGCCGGAGACTTCAAAGTTCAGCACCTCGTCGCTGCCCACTTTCCGCTGCTGAATCAGGCCGTGGCCGGACACCACAATGAAAAACTCCCACTTGGTGTGGTGCCAGTGCTGGCCCTTGGTGATTCCAGGAAGACTGACATTGACAGAAAACTGACCACACTTTTCCGTGCGCAGCAGTTCCGTGAAACTGCCCCGGGCATCCACATTCATGGTCAGGGGAAAGGATGCCTTTTCCCTGGGCAGATAGGATAAATAGGTGGAATAAAGTTTTTTTGCAAAGCTATTGTATGGAATTTCCGGCATCAGAAGCGTCTCCGGCTGGGCTTTGAAGCGGTCAAGCAACGCCACGATCTCCCCCAGGGTCGCCTTATGGGTCACAGGAGCGGCGCAGAACCGGCCTTTTTCCGTCAGAACCGTTTCCACACCGTCAAATTCACAGTGGTGTTCTCTGCCCTCCAGGGCCGCAATCATCTCATCCACCAGATCATCAATGTACAGCAGCTCCAAACACACAGCCGGGTCATTGACGGTAATGGGCAGGTCATGGGCATAGTTATGGCAGAACGTGGCCACAACGGAATTATAATTGGGACGGCACCACTTGCCAAACAGGTTGGGGAACCGATAGATCAGCACCTTTGCCCCGGTCTCTTCCCCATAGGAGAAGAACAGGTCCTCCCCTGCCTTTTTGCTCTTGCCGTACCCACCATTTGCATACCGGCCGATCAGGGTGGCCTGGATGGAGGAAGAAAGCATGATGGGGCAGGTGTTTTTGTATTTCTTCAGGGTATCGAGCAATGTGGAGGCAAAACCAAAGTTGCCCTGCATGAATTCTTCCTGGGTCTCGGGACGGTTCACGCCTGCCAGATTGAAAACAAAATCAGCCTTTTGGCAGGCTTCCTCCAAAAGGCTGGTTGGAGAATCCACATCGTATAAATACAGTTCACCGATGGATAACCCCGGATGGGTCCGGTCTTTGCCATCCCGGATGCACTGCAGAGCGGCCGTCAGGTTCTTTCCCACAAATCCGGCAGCACCGGTGATCAGAATATTCATACGCACATTCTCCTTTATTCTTCTGTTGTCAGGCTCTGGAAATCCGAAGCCACCTCTCCCAGCGGAATCCGCCGGATGGACCAGTCCACCTCCCGCTTCACCACCTTGGCAGGAATGCCTGCCAGGGTGCAGTGAGGCTCTTCAAAGGCTCTGGTTACCAGGGCGCAGGCACCCACGATACAATGGGAGGCCACCCGGGCGCCTTTGGTCAGGAACGCCTTGGCGCCCACCCAAACATGGTCGCCAATGACAATGTCTTCGGAGGCATTGATCCGCCGGCCCTTCGAATCCAGAATGGAATGGGAATCGCCAGTCCGCAGCTGGATGTCACTGGAAAACAGGCAGTCCCGTCCAATGGTGATGGAGGTTCCCTCAATCACCGCCAGGTGGGTTTTCCCCAGGAACTTGGTGTGGTCCCCAATGGTAAGCCGGCTGCCGTCGTCTTCCAGGAAGAGGTCCGTGCCACCCAGATAACACCACGGTCCGATGGTGATCACATTGTTGCTGCCATGGATGGTAATGGAGGCGCCGGGAAGCTGGGCAAAGTCTCCGATCAGAATCCGATTGTTGCTTCCCTTGATGCGGATATTCACCTTTTTCAGCAGGGCAACAGGTGCCTCAATCCGGTTTCCCGTTCCGGTGATTTTGGTCCGGAAGAAATTCCGCAAATTGTGAACCCGGCAGGCCAGGCTCACCAGGCGCCGGTGTTTCACCACCAGTTCTTTTTTGTTCATATCAGGCGTCCTTTTTCCAGGCTGCCAGCTCGTCGCGGATGTACTGCAGGGACAGCAGTTTTTCCTGAACCCGGGCCACATCCAGCAGTTCGGTGTTGCTGCTGTTAAACTCGGTCAGGACGTTTCGCTCCGTGTCGCCTTCCTTGAAATACTTGTCGTAGTTCAGGTCCCGCTTGTCAGAGGGCACCCGGTAGAAATCGCCAAGATCCATGGCATTGGCGCACTCTTCATTGGTCAGCAATGTCTCATACATCTTTTCGCCGTGCCGGATGCCGATGACCTTCACCTCATGGCCGGGAGCAAAAAGCCCGGTGACGGCCTTGGCCAGGGTTTCGATGGTACAGGCAGGGGCCTTCTGGACCAGAATATCACCGCTGATGCCATTTTCAAAGGCAAACAGCACCAGATCCACCGCTTCTTCCAGGCTCATGATGAACCGGGTCATGTTTGGTTCGGTGATGGTGATGGGGTTTCCGGCCTTGATCTGATCAATCCACAGTGGGATCACACTGCCCCGGCTGCACATGACGTTGCCGTAACGGGTGCAGCAGATTTTGGTTTTCTCCGGCTCCACCGTCCGGGACTTGGCCACAATGACCTTTTCCATCATGGCCTTGGAAGTACCCATGGCATTGACTGGATAGGCAGCCTTGTCGGTGGACAGACAGATGACCGTCTGAACACCGGCGTCAATGGCAGCCGTCAGCACATTGTCGGTGCCGATGACGTTGGTCTTTACAGCCTCCAGCGGGAAAAACTCACAGGAAGGCACCTGCTTCAGCGCCGCTGCGTGGAAAATGTAGTCAACGCCGTGCATGGCATTTTTCACGGACGCCAGGTCCCGCACATCGCCGATGAAAAACTTGATCTTCCCGGCTGCCTGGGGCAGCTTGGCCTGGAACTCATGGCGCATATCGTCCTGCTTTTTTTCATCCCGGGAGAATACCCGGATCTCCCGGATATCCGTGTCCAGGAATCGGTTGAGAACCGCATTGCCAAAGGAACCCGTGCCGCCGGTGATCATCAGGGTTTTACCTGCAAAAATGCTCATTGATTATCTCTCCTGTTTTTCGATTTCTTCACGCAGCATTTCCTCCAGGAAACTTACCAGACGGTCCATGGTGAAATGCGTTTCATAATAGTCTCTGGCCGCCGCAGCCATGGAATCATGCTGCTGGCCGGTCATGGCGGATGCCTGCTTAACCGTATGTACCAGCGCATCCAGCTGAGGCCGGCACACAAAGCCAATGCCATTTTCCCCCACCAGCCGGGCGCTTTCGCCCCCTGCCGCCGCCAGAATGGGGGTGCCGCAGGCAAGGTAGGTCTGCAGCTTGGCAGGCAGGGTCATATTGAAAATTTTGTTGTCCTGAAAGGAAAGGTAGGCGCAGTCGGCAAAATGAACATAGCGGTCTGCTTCCTGTTCACTGACCCTGCCTACAAAGGTTACTTCTTCTGTAACGCCGCAGTCCCAGACCTTCTGCTCCAGTCGTGCTCTTGCCCGGCCGTCACCCACTAGATACCACCGGATCCCGCAGCCTTTCAGTTCCCGGGCTGCCTCCACCATCAGATCCAGGCCCTGGGCATCACCCAGATTGCCAGCAAACACGATGTTGAAGGTGTCCGCTCCATAAATCTCCGGCTTTTCCGCATCCTTCAGATCCGGTTCCAGGCAAAACTGGGGCCAGAACACAATTTTTTCTTCCGCCACCCCCCGGCGGCGCAGATTATCCGCAAAGCCGTTGGAGGTGCAGAGAATTTTGTTGCTGGCATTGTAGATTCGATCCACAATCCGGTTGATAAGCCAGGTCAGCGGGGCAAACCGGATTCCCAGAACCTCCTCCACATTCTCCGGCCACAGATCCTGCAGATTAAAAAACATAGGAACCCCAAATTTCTTTTTGTAAGCCACGGCGGGAAGGCCCACGGTCACCGGAGACACCTCAAACACATAAACCGCGTCAAATTTTTCCCGGCACTGTTTCACCCATTTTTCAGCCTGAACTACATAGTCCACCGTGTTGCGCAGCATACCGGGCAGTCCATGGCCCCGTGGATGGACCCTCACCCGGACAATGTTGACACCGTTCCACTTTGTCTCATAGGGAATGTCAAACCCATAGCCCTCGTAGATTTCTCCCAGAGGATATTGCGGATAACCGGTAACCACAGTGACACGATTGCCCCGCAGAACCAGTTCCCGGCAGAGGGTGTTGATCCGAAAGTTTTCCGGATAGAAATACTGGGAAAAAACCAGAATATTCATTGGATTCCCTCGGTTTCCTTAATGGAGTCCTCCAGATTGACGATGCAGTAATTCTGCTTATAGCTGCTCATCTCCTGGTCACAGCAGAAACTGCCGAAGGCCTTGTCCACCAAAGCCGTCATACGGCTAAGGATCTTCAGGGCCCAGTTCAGTCCCTTCACCAGGATCATCCGCTTGCCGTGGACGGCGGCGATCATGGCAACCATCTGGGAAGTGTTGGTGTATTCGCTGTTCTGGGGCCAGAAAATGCCGTGCTCCTCGTTATCCACCATTAGTTTTACAAATTCTACCAGGTTTTCAATATACAGCATAGACCGCTTGTTGTCCACATAGGGGAAGCAGGGCAGTTTTTGGGCCAGGGTGGACAGGGTGGTGTAGTTACCCTTGCAGCCCTTGCCATAGATCATGGGGGGCCGGAGAATGACCACCTTAAAGTCCTCGCTTTGCAGGGGCATAATCCCCAGCTCCGCCTGCACCTTGCTGTCGCCATAGCTGTTCTCCGGGGAGAAGGGGGTTTCCCGGGTAATCATTTTGTTTTTGCCGATGGGCGCGCTTTTGCCATACACGGAAGCAGAACTCATGAAAATGAACTGCTTCACACCTTCCGCTTTGGCTTTCTTGGCCGTTTCCACCGCCAGATCCCGGTTCACCTTGAAGTACAGCTGGGCCCGTTCGGGACTGATTTTGCCGTGATCGGAATGGGCAATACCAGCCACATGATATACCGCGTCATAGCCCGCAAAGCTCTTTTCCTTCCAGCTTCCGTCGACCATGCCAATGGTGTCCACCACATACTGATCCGGCCACTGCTTCAGATAGCTCTCGAAGGATTTACCGATATAGCTGTCTGCGCCGGTAATGAGGATCTTCTTCATTTCTCTTTCCGCTCCTTTTCCAGCTGGCCGGTTCCGCCTTCCACCACGCCATCGTGCTTCAGCACGGAAACAATGGTGCCAAAGAAACACTTGCAGTCAAAGGCAAAGCTGAGATTTTGTACATATTCTCCGTCGAACCGGGCTTTTACATCAATGGGCAGTTCGTCCCGTCCATTGATCTGGGCCCAGCCTGTCAGTCCGGGACGCACATCATTGGCGCCGTATTTGTCCCGCTCTTCAATCAGGTCGAACTGATTCCACAGAGCAGGGCGGGGGCCGATGATGGACATTTTGCCCGTGAAAATCTGAAAAATCTGGGGCAGTTCATCCAGAGAGGTTTTCCGCAAAAAACGCCCCACCCGGGTAATATATTGATCGGGATTGGTCAGAAGATGGGTCGGAGTATCCTTTGGGGTCTCCATCTTCATGGTGCGGAACTTGAGAATGTTGAAATGGGTCTTGTGAATACCCACCCGCTTCTGGCGGAAAAACACAGGGCCGGGATCGTCAATTTTAACTGCCGCCGCCACGATCAGATAGACCGGTGACAGCACCAAAATGCCGCAGCCGGACAGGATAATATCAATCAGCCGCTTGAAATACTTGTTGTACATTGATTCCATCTCCCGCTGTTTTTATGCTATTTCTTGATTAAAATCTTTCATTTTAATCAAGAAGGCACCGCCTTGCGGCGTTGCCGAATCTGTGATTTTCGGGATAGAAAATCACAGATTCTCGTCTCATATGATTCTCTAATTAAAAACTGTAATCCGAATTGATTAAAGTTTTTAAAAGAGAATCAGTATTATACTTCCTGCTTGCGTCTGTAAGTGGGAACAATCTCCTCCACAATTTCCTTCATGTTGGAGACCTCCATCTTACTGGCCTTTGCCAGGCGTTCCAGCTGTTCTTTGAATTTCTCATCATCCATCTCAATGGGCTTGCCGATGTGGATCATCTTGTTGTCTGTATCCTGCAAACCCTCTTCCTTCATCAACAGCTCTTCATACAGCTTTTCGCCGGGGCGCAGGCCGGTGTATTCCACCTTGATGTCCACATCCGGCTCAAAACCGGACAGCCGGATCATATTCCGGGCCATGGTGTCGATCTTGACCGGTTCTCCCATGTCCAGAACAAAGATCTCGCCGCCCCGGGCATAGTAGCCCGCCTGGAGCACCAGGGAAACGGCCTCGGGAATGGTCATAAAATAGCGGATAATGTCAGGATGGGTGACAGTGACCGGACCGCCGCTCTCAATCTGCTTCTTGAATAGAGGAATCACGCTGCCGTTGCTGCCCAGCACATTGCCGAACCGCACAGCCACGAACTCCGTCTCAGACTGACGGTTCATCATCTGGACCACCATTTCACACAGCCGCTTGGAAGCGCCCATGATGTTGGTGGGGTTGACCGCCTTATCTGTGGAAATCAGCACAAACCGCTGAACACCATATTTGGCGGCAGCCTGGGCCATTTTGTAGGTGCCCAGCACATTATTCTTGATGGCTTCATTGGGGCTGTCCTCCATCAGGGGCACATGCTTGTGGGCCGCTGCATGGAACACCAGATCCGGATGGTAAAGGCTCATAATGCTGTTGACCCGGTTGGTGTTGCGGACAGAGCCGATCAGCACCAGCAGGTTCAGCTCCGGATAGTTCCGCTTCAGCTCCATCTGGATATCATAGGCATTGTTCTCGTAAATATCCAGAATGATCAGCTGGGCCGGATTGGCCCGGGCGATCTGCCGGCACAGCTCACTGCCGATGGATCCGCCGCCGCCGGTGACCAGAACCACCTTGCCGGATAAGTAACCCACGATTTCTTCCGTATTGACCTGGATGGGCTCCCGGCCCAGCAGGTCCTGGGGGGATACGTTCCGCAGCTTGCTGACACTGACCTCACCGTTGACCATCTGATAAATACCGGGCAGTATCTGCACTTCACAGCTGGTGGTAGCACAGATATCCAGAATCTCCTTGCGGGTTTTGGCGCTGGCGCTGGGAACCGCAAAAATAATTTTGCTGATCCGGTACCGCTGCACCATGGCTGGGATGTCCTCGCGGCCACCCACGATGGGAATGCCATACAGCTGCTTTCCCCGCTTGTTGGGATTGTCATCAATCACGCAAACCAGATTGTCCTGGATATATTCACTGCTGGCAAATTCCGTTGCAAGGGCACGGCCCGCATCACCGGCGCCAATAAGCATCACATTTTTCCTGCTTGAGGCGTGGGCCATATGGGCAATCCTGATTTGGGCCGTTCGGATCAGGCGATAGGAAAAACGGATAGCCACCGTACACATGCAGCTCATAATCAGGCCAATGATACAGCTGGACCGGGGCATTGCCACGCCATAAAGATGCAGTACCACACCAAGCACCGCCAGCACACAGTAGGCACCCAGAATCCGGAAAATCTCTGATGTTCCCACAAACACCCAAATGCTGTTGTACAGTTTAAACAGGAAGAGCACCGCCACCGTAATGGCACACCAAATGCCAATCGCCGACAGGTATCCATTCAGGTATTTCCGGCTCATGATTTCAAACGTGAAATCATACCGGGCCCACAGACCAAAGAAGAAGCATCCGGCCGTGGCTACCACGTCCAGAAATACAATCAGAATGATTTTGGACATAACCTTTGCGTTCCATTTATTTTGTTTAGAATGAGTCAATTTCATCACATCCTGTTTTGTTTTGGGAGAAGGCAGACCCCTGCCAACACAATTCAGTTTATTATAACACAATACGATTTATTCAGCAAGGGAAAGTTTTATTTTTCAAACAGACAGAAAAAAGCCCCGGTTTTTACACCGGGGTTTTCCTGTCGCATATTTACTTAAAGGCAGCCACACATTCCCGGACGATTTTTTCCATCTCGGGCAGTTTTCTCTGCATATCCTTGGCCAGCGCAATCTGGCAGCGAGCCCGGACCAGATTATGGTCGGCATACTTTGTGTTAAAGTACAGGTCTCCATCGAGATAGTCAGCAAGGAACCGGGTTGCCAGTTCCGCCGTCAGCACAAAGCAGCTCAGAGCCAGGGTATCCGCCTCCGTCTGTGTCAAGGTGCTGGCCGTGTAAGACAGGAACCCCTCCGCAAAGGCACGGAACACATCCAGGTCCACACCTGCCTTTTCAGGCTCGGCGCAGTCCTCTTCCACAAAGTTGGCAGCAAACCGAATGGCATCGCCAAAATCATGGCCGATGAGGCCGGGCATGACCGTGTCCAGATCGATGACAATCATAGCGCTGTTGTCCTCGGGATTGAACAGGACATTGTTGATCTTGGTATCATTGTGAGTCACACGCAGGGGCAGTTTTCCTGCCTGCTGCAGCTCCGTCAGACGGCAGGCCTGCTCCCGGACGCTCATCAGATAGTCGATCTCCTGCTGGACTTCCGCAGCCCTGCCAACCCGGTCCTCTGCCACGGAAGCGGCAAATTTTTCATAACGCTTGCAGGTATTGTGGAAATCGGGAATGGTTTCATACAGGCGGCTGCTGTCAAAATCCGACAGCTGCATCTGGAATTCGCCAAAGGCCTTACCGGCATTGCGCAGGATATCCGTATCTTTCACCGTATTATAGGTCACAGACCGCACATAGTTTGTCATTCGCCAGAAATTGTCCCCGTCGATGACATAGGTCTTCCGGTCGGCGGTGTGGTGGAAATGCAGGGCGATCTGACCGGGCTTCTTGCTGCGGATATGCTCGGTCACATGATCGATATTATCCATCAGCGCCACAGGATTGCGGAACGCATAGGTATTGACATTTTGCACCAGGAAGGATTTGGGGCTGCCATCCTCCAGACGGAAATTCACCTTATATGTACGATTCACATTTCCCATCTGAATGGTCTCATATCCCAGATACTCATCGTAGATCCGGAACTGCCGGCAGACCTCATGTAATTTTTCATACAGATCCATGTTACTTGTATCCTCTCATAAAGCAGCCAAAAGGCCGCAGTTTTGTTTATACTATCTTTTCTATTCTATGCGATTTTCGCTGATTTGTCAATCAAATCCTGGAATCCCATCATTTCAACCCGTTTATACCACGATTCACAATAAAAACCAGGCATTTCTATCCGGAAAAGTGATGTTCCGGACCTTCCCCGGTATTCCTCTGTTTTCAACAAAAGCAGCCGGCACATTTCGCTGTGCCGGCCAGTCTTGTTCAGTTGTTCTGGGGAAACAGCCGTTCAATGGCTGCCTTGGCTGCCATCTGCTCCGCCCGCTTTTTGCTGCGGCCGGAACCGGTTCCCTCCACGCATCCGTTGAGGGAGACCTCCACATCAAATTGCTTGTCATGGTCCGGGCCGGACTGACCAACAAGGGTATAGGTCAGCACCTGATTTTTCTTCTGCTGGACCAGCTCCTGCAGAGTGGTCTTATAGTCCATGTTATTGGGCCGGCTCACCGGCACCTCTACCAGAATATACTGCTTCACAAACTGCGCCGCTGCATCCAGACCGCCGTCCAGGAAGCAAGCCGCAATCACAGATTCGGTGGCATCCGCCAGAATGGACTCCCGGCTGCGGCCACCCAGCCGCTCCTCGCCATGGCCCAGCATCAGATGCTCCCCCAGGCCGATCTTATTGGCCACCGTGGCCAGGGTATGTTCACAAACCATATCCGCCCGCATCCGGGTCAGTTCGCCCTCCGGCCGGTCCGGGAAGGTCCGGTACAGGTACTCCGCCACCAGCATGCCCAGCACACTGTCCCCCAAAAATTCCAGCCGTTCATTGCTGAGCAGACTGTTGTGCCAGCGCTCATTGGCATAAGAAGAGTGGGTCAGTGCATTCTGCAGCAGCTGAATATTTTGGAAGCGATAGCCAATGGCGGTTTCCAGATCCTTAATCATTCGTCTGCATCTCCTTCATTCTGGCAAGATCCGCTGCCAGCTGCGCTGTAAAATCTCCACGAACCGCTTCCATGGCCTGCTTCACCGCATTGCGGAAGGCCAGAGCATCGGAAGCGCCGTGGGCCTTAATCACAGGCTTCTGGATGCCCAGGAACTGGGTGCCGCCGATTTCCCGGTAGTCCAGCAGCTTCATCATGTCCTGAACACCGGATTTGCACAGCAGATAACCGAGCTTGCTGAAAACGCTCTTTTTGAACATTCTTTTCAGCAGGCTGCCCATGAACATGGCAGTTCCCTCAATGGACTTGAGCAGCACATTGCCGCTGAAGCCGTCGCAGACCACCACGTCCACATCTCCAAGAGGAACGCCCCGGGCTTCCACATTGCCGGTAAACTGAATGAGACCCTGATCCCCCGCCTGCTTCAGCAGGGTGTAGGCATCCTTTTGCAGCTGTCCGCCCTTGGAGTCCTCGGTGCCAATGTTCAGCAGACCCACTTTGGGCTTCTCAATTCCCAAAACATTTTTTGCATAAGCGGAAGCCACCAGACCAAACTGCAGCAAAAATTCGGGCGTACATTCCGCATTGGCGCCGCAGTCACAAATGACCGTTTTACCGCCGCGCTTGTTGGGCATGGCGGGAGCCATGGCAGCCCGGCGAATACCCTTCACCCGCTTGACCAGGAGGGTCGCGCCGCTGAGCAGGGCGCCGGTGGAACCGGCAGACACAAAGGCGTCACCCTGGCCTTCCGCCAACATTCTCAGACCAATGATCATAGAGGAATTCTTTCGCTTGTGAATCACCTTGGCAGGATCATCATGCATATCCACCACATCGTCGGCATGGGCAATTTCCAGGCCGGCAGGCAGGGTTTCAATGCCGTGCTTGCGCATGATCTCCAGAATTTCCGCACCCCGGCCCACCAGTGTAATTTCTACACCATAGGCTTTCGCCGCCTCAATGGCGCCTAAAACAGGGGCTTCCGGGGCACAGTCGCCGCCCATTGCATCAAGAATGATCTTCAATTGGATCACCTCTTTCTCTTTAGATACCAGCGGCGATCAAACCATCGATCACTTCCAGTGACCGGTTGGCAATCGCCAGATTCTTTTCTGCTTTTTTGCGAATCCGCTTTTCCAGAGGGGAAATAATACTGAAATTGATGTTCATAGGCTGGAAGTTTTCCACTGTGGAATCACTGATGTACAGGCCCAGGGCACCAATGGCGGTGGTCTTGGGGAAATCAGGCACTTCCCGGCCCTGGAGTCTGGCTGCCATGGCCACGGCCGCCAGGAAGCCGGAGGCGGTGGACTCCACATACCCCTCCACGCCGGTCATCTGGCCCGCGAAGGCCACATTCGGGTTCCGTCGGTCGGAATAGTATCGGTCCAGCAGCTTGGGGCTTTGCAGGAAGGTGTTGCGGTGCATGACCCCGTAGCGGACAAATTCCGCATTGGCCAGCGCCGGGATCATGGAAAATACCCGCTTCTGCTCCCCAAACTTCAGATGGGTCTGGAATCCCACCAGATTAAAAATGGTCTTTTCGGCATTATCCTGCCGCAACTGCACCACGGCGTAGGGTTCCTTGCCGGTGTTGGGGTCCGTCAGACCCACCGGCTTCAGAGGGCCATAGCGCAGGGTGTCAAAGCCGCGGCGGGCCATGACCTCCACGGGCATACAGCCTTCGAACACGTTCTTGTCTTCAAAACCATGGACCTCTGCCTCCTGGGCCGTGGTCAGCGCCTGGATGAAGGCTTCATACTGCTCCTTGTTCATGGCGCAGTTGATATAGTCAGGGGTGCCCCGGTCATACCGGGACTGCCACCAGGCCTGGTCCATGTCAATGGATTCCGCCGTCACCAGAGGGGCCGCCGCATCAAAAAAATGCAGATAGCCGGTCTCCCCGAAATACTTACCAATGGCTTCACTGAGGGCATCGGAAGTCAGAGGGCCGGAGGCAATGATGACGGGGCCTTCCGGAATTTCCGTCACTTCCTCTTCCACGATGGTAATATTGGGATGGCTCCGGACTTTTTCCGTCACCAGCTTTGCAAATCCCTCCCGGTCCACCGCCAGGCATCCGCCGGCTTCCACCCGGGTCGCTTCCGCACAGCTGAGGATCAGGCTCCCGCAGCGACGCAGTTCTTCCTTGAGAAGGCCCACGGCATTTTCCAGCCGGTCGCCCCGAAGGGAGTTGGAACAGACCAGCTCCGCAAAATAGGGGCTATGGTGGGCAGGACTCATCTTCCGGGGCTTCATTTCATACAGCCGGACCGCAATGCCCCGCTGGGCCAGCTGCCAGGCGGCTTCGGAGCCAGCCAGCCCCGCGCCGATTACTTTCACTGTCATGATTATGCCTCCGCTGTTTTCTTTGCCTTTGAGGCAGTGGTTTTCCTGGCCGCAGTCTTCGTGGTTTTGGCGGCCGTTTTATTGGCAGCAGGCTTCTTTTCTGCCGGTTTCTTTTTGGCTGCCGCTTTTTTCGTGCTTTTCTTAGCAGCCGTCTTTTTCTCTTCCCTGGCAGCGGGTTCGCCGGCAGGTTCCCCCTCGGTGCCCTCGGATGCGGTTTTCTTTTTATAATACCCCCGCTGGTCCTCCGGCAGGAACTTAGAGCAGGTCTCGTTGACACAGAAGGGCTTCATCCGGCCCTTGCCGGACTTCTTGAACATGGTAAAGCCGCACTCCGGACAATCCTCCGCCGTGGGAACATCCCAGGTCATAAAGCCGCACTCCGCGCCCCGCTCGCAGGCATAGTAAGCAAAGCCCCGCTTGCTTTTCCGCTTCAGCATACCGCTGCCGCACTTGGGGCACCGGCCGGGCATATGCTCTACCAATGCCTTGGTATTCTTACACTCCGGGAAACCGGGACAAGCCATAAACTTGCCATACCGGCCCATTTTAATCACCATGTTCCGGCCGCAGAGCTCGCAGATTTCGTCTGTCTCTTCTTCCGGTACCTTCAGCCGGACGCCTTCCAGCGCGGTCTCGGCCTCTTTCAGCTCCTGGCTGAAGCCCTGGTAGAATTCGGCAATCAGTTCCTTCCAGTGCTGCTTGCCCTCTTCCACCTCGTCCAGACGGGTCTCCATGTTGGCAGTGAATTCCACATCAATGATGTCGTTGAACCGCTCCATCATCAGGCCCGTGACGATCTCTCCCAGGGGAGTGGGCGCCAGGCGCTTGTCCTGCTTAACCACATATTCCCGTTCCTGGATGGTGGATACCGTGGCGGCATAGGTGGATGGACGGCCCACACCCTTTTCTTCCATGGCCTTGACCAGGGTGGCCTCGGTGTATCGGGCCGGGGGCTGGGTAAAATGCTGCTCCTTCTTCAGATCGGAAGCGGTTGCCTTCTCCCCTTCCTGTAGATCCGGCAGGGCAGAGCCAAGGACTTCGCCTTCCTCGTCCCGGCCTTCCTCATAAACCGCCATGAATCCGGCGAACCGCAGGCTCTGGTGGCTGGAACGGAACACATGGCCGTTACATTCGGTGTCGATGGACACGGTATCATAGAGAGCATTCGCCATCTGGGTGGCCAGGAACCGGCTCCAGATCAGCTTGTAGAGCTTATACTGGTCCGGGGTCAGGCTGCTGCGGATGCCCTCCGGATCTAGCTCCACATGAGAGGGCCGGATGGCTTCGTGGGCGTCCTGGGCGCTGCCCTTGGTTTTGAAGGTGTGGAATTTGCCGTAGTAATAGGTTTCGCCGTAGCGGTGCCGGATGAATCCGGCGGCGGCGGCCATGGCATCATCGGAAAGCCGCAGGGAATCGGTACGCATATAGGTGATCAAACCCGTGGTGCCTTCTCCGGCCACGTCCACACCTTCGTACAGCTGCTGGGCGATCGTCATGGTTTTCTTGGGGGTAAAGCCCAGCTTCCGGGAGGCCTCCTGCTGCAAGGTGGAGGTGGTAAAGGGTGGCGGGGCAGACTTCTTCTTCTCCGCCTTCTTCACGTTGGTAACGGTAAATTCCCGTCCGGCAATGTCATCCATCACCGCCTGGGTCATTTCCTCATTTTCCAGTTCCCGCTTTTTGGGGCTGCCGTAATAATGGGCAAGGAAGGAGCCGGGTTTCCCCACCCGGTTCAGCATCACGTCCAGGGACCAGTATTCCTTGGGCTGGAAGGCCCGGATCTCATTTTCCCGGTCCACCACC
>JBJDYI010000094.1:0-2729 GCA_051867165.1 Faecousia sp.
GAACAGGTTCCAGTAGCCGCACTCGACAGCCTTCTTCATCTCGGCCTGGCAGTTGATCATGCCGCCCTTGATGGAGTGCATCTCACAGGGAGCGTAGCCGATAATCAGGGAAGGACCGTTGTAAGCCTCAGCCTCGCAGATGGCCTTGATGGTCTGAGCCTGGTTTGCGCCCATGGCGACCTGAGCAACGTAGACATAGCCGTAGCTCATAGCGATCTCAGCCAGGGACTTCTTCTTGGTTTCCTTACCGGAAGCGGCGAACTGGGCAACCTGACCGATGTTGGAAGCCTTGGAAGCCTGACCGCCGGTGTTGGAGTAAACTTCGGTATCAAAGACGAAAATGTTGACGTCCTTGTTGGAAGCCAGAACATGGTCCACGCCGCCGAAGCCGATGTCGTATGCCCAGCCGTCGCCGCCGAAGATCCAGATGGACTTCTTGGACAGGTATTCCTTCTTGCTCAGGATGTCAGCAACCAGATCGCAGCAGACATTGGACTCCAGGGCAGCAATCAGCTCACGGGTGGCAGCCTTGTTGGCCTCACCGTCGTTGAAGGTGTCCAGCCACTTCTGACAGGCAGCCTTGCGGTCGGCGCAGCAGGTGTCTTCCATGACCTTGCGGACCTTGTTTGCCAGGGATTCCCGGATGACAGCCTGTGCAGTGTACATACCCAGGCCGTGCTCTGCGTTGTCCTCGAACAGGGAGTTCGCCCAAGCGGGGCCGTGGCCGTTCTCGTTGACGCAGTAGGGAGAGGTGGCAGCGGGACCGCCCCAGATGGAGGAACAGCCGGTGGCGTTGGAGATGTACATCCGGTCGCCAAACAGCTGGGTTACCAGACGGGCGTAAGAGGTTTCGGCACAGCCGGCGCAGGAGCCGGAGAACTCCAGCAGAGGCTTGCGGAACTGAGAACCCTTAACGGTGTTGTCCTGCATGTCAGCCTTCTCAGCAACCTTGGAGACCATGTAGTTGAAGACTTCCTGCTCGCCCAGTTCCTGCTCCTGAGGAACCATGGAGATGGCCTTGGTGGGGCAGACGCCGACACAGACACCGCAGCCCATGCAGTCCAGGGGAGAGACAGCCATGGTGTACTTGTAAACGCCCTTGCCCTTGCCGGCCTTGACGTCCACCAGACGGGTGCCAGCGGGAGCGGCAGCAGCCTCTTCAGCGGTCAGCGCGTAGGGACGGATGGTAGCATGGGGGCAGACATAGGCACAGTTGTTGCACTGGATGCACTTGGTCTCGTCCCAGTGAGGAACGGTAACGGCAACGCCGCGCTTCTCGTAAGCGGAAGCACCCAAGGGGAACTGACCGTCAGCCAGGTCAGCGAAGGCGGAAACAGGCAGGGAGTAGCCGTCCATACGGCCCACGGGGTTCAGGATGGTCTTGACCACCTTGACGGTGTCAGCGGGGCCTTCCAGAGCCAGATCCTCAGCCTTGGCCTCGGCATTTGCCCAGGAAGCGGGAACATCCACCTTGACGTAAGCGGAAGCGCCGGCGTCGATGGCATCCCAGTTCTTCTCAACAACGTCGCGGCCCTTCTTCAGGTAGGACTTCTCGGCAGCGTCCTTCATGTAGCCGATGGCCTCTTCGCCGGGCATAATCTGTGCCAGGGAGAAGAAAGCGGACTGCAGGATGGTGTTGGTGCGCTTGCCCATGCCAACCTTAATGGCCAGGTCGATGGCGTTGATGGTGTACAGCTGAATGTTGTTTTCAGCGATATAGCGCTTGGAAGCGGCATCCAGATGATGCTCCAGTTCCTCCAGAGACCACTGGCAGTTGATCAGGAACACGCCGCCGGGCTTGACGTCCTGGACGATCTTGAAGCCCTTGGTGATGTAGGAGGGGTTGTGGCAGGCCACGAAGTCAGCCTTGCTGACATAGTAGGGAGACTTGATGGGCTTGTCGCCGAAACGCAGGTGGGAAACGGTGACACCGCCGGTCTTCTTGGAGTCATACTGGAAGTATGCCTGAACGTACTTGTCGGTGTGGTCGCCGATGATCTTGATGGAGTTCTTGTTTGCACCGACGGTGCCGTCGCCGCCCAGACCCCAGAACTTGCACTCGATGGTGCCTTCTGCTGCGGTGTTGGGAGCAGCCTTCTCATCCAGGGACAGGAAGGTGACGTCGTCCACGATGCCCATGGTGAACTCTTCCTTGGGCTCGTCCTTAGCCAGCTCTTCGTAAACGGCAAAGATGGAAGCGGGAGTGGTGTCCTTGGAACCCAGACCGTAACGGCCGCCGATGACCTGAACGTTGTTGCAGCCGCACTTTGCCAGAGCCATGACCACATCCTGGTACAGAGGCTCGCCCTGGGAGCCGGGCTCCTTGGTGCGGTCCAGAACAGCAATCTTCTTTACGGTATCGGGGATGGCAGCCAGGAAGTGCTTGGAGCTCCAGGGACGGAACAGGCGGACCTTCACCAGGCCAACCTTTTCGCCGTGGGCGTTCAGGTAGTCGATGACTTCCTCGATGACGTCATTGACGGAGCCCATAGCCACGATGATGCGGTCAGCATCGGGAGCGCCGTAGTAGTTGAACAGCTGATAGTCAGTGCCCAGCTTCTCGTTGACCTTGGCCATGTACTTCTCAACCACAGCGGGCAGAGCGGTGTAGTACTTGTTGCAGGCTTCACGGTGCTGGAAGAAGATGTCGTCGTTTTCGTGAGAGCCGCGCATTGCGGGACGCTCGGGGTTCAGGGAGTGCTTGCGGAACTCAGCCACAGCCTCCATAT
>JBJDYI010000095.1:0-2728 GCA_051867165.1 Faecousia sp.
ACAGGGGCTGATGCTTTTCCGACAGCACCGCCAGGGGGATGTCCGTGCCCATGGAAGCGGTCTTTTCGACGCCGTCCCGGGCCATGGGAAGAATGGCCTCGGTGACATCCTCATAGGTGTAGCCGAAAGCCTTGTACAGCTTGCCGCGCTGCTCCCGGCTGTACTGCGCCACTTTTTTGTTGGGTATGGGCAGCTGGGAGAGGGACACCAGCTGGCTGTCCAGCCACTCGCCGTATGGCTGGCGGCTGGCATAGTAGGATTTGCACTCCTCGTCGGAGATAACCTTCTTCTGCTTCGTGTCCACCAGCAGCATTTTACCCGGTTGAAGGCGGGATTTGCACAGGATATCCTCTGGCGGGATGTCCAGCACGCCTACTTCGGAGGCCAGAATCAGGTTGCGGTCCTTGGTAATGTAGTATCTGGCAGGGCGGAGACCGTTGCGGTCCAGCACGGCGCCCATCACCTCGCCGTCGGAGAAGAGAATGGCGGCGGGGCCGTCCCAAGGCTCCATCATGGTTGCGTAGTAGCGGTAAAGATCCCGCTTCTCCCGGCTGATGTTCGGATCGTTCTTCCAGGGTTCGGGAATGAGCACCATCATGGCCAGGGGCAGGGGCATACCGCTCATCACCAGAAATTCAAGGGTATTGTCCAGCATGGCAGAGTCGGAACCGGACTGGGAAATAACAGGCAGAATCTTCTGCATATCCTGATCCAGCACAGGGGATCGCATGGTCTCCTCCCGGGCCAGCATACGGTCCACATTGCCGCGGATGGTATTGATCTCGCCGTTGTGGAGGATATAGCGGTTGGGGTGAGCCCGCTGCCAGCTGGGCATGGTGTTGGTGGAAAAGCGGGAGTGCACCATGGCGATGGCACTCACATAATCTTCGTCCTGCAGGTCGAGATAGAATTTCCGAAGCTGCCACACCAGGAACATGCCCTTATAGACGATGGTACGGGAGGAGAAGGACACCACATAGGTGCTTTCGCAGCTCTGCTCGAACACCCGCCGGATGACAAAGAGGCGGCGGTCAAAGTCCAGACCCCGTTCAATTCCCTCCGGACGGCGCACAAAGCACTGGCAGATGGCGGGCATAGAGGCCCGGGCATACTGCCCCAGCACGCTGTCATCCACGGGCACATCACGCCAGGCGAGAAACTCCACGCCCTCCTTGGCGCAGATGGTTTCAAAAAGCTTCTGGGCCTGACGTCGCTCCATCACGCCCACAGGAAAGAAAAACATTCCAACGCCGTAATCACCCTGTTCCCCCAGGGGGACAGGGGCGACCTTGGAGAAAAATCCATGGGCGATCTGGAGCATGATGCCCACTCCATCGCCAATCTCACCGGTGGCATCCTTGCCGGCACGGTGCTCAAGCCGCTCCACGATTGTGAGGGCGTTGTCCACAATGCCGCGCTGAGCCATGCCGTCGATGTTCACCACCGCGCCAATACCACAGGCGTCATGTTCATATTGAGAATGATATAAGGTTCGTTGTTCACCGGTTGTCATCATCGGATCACTCCTTTTCCGCTTATTTTTCGCTGTCGCCGCAGTTTGACGGCACTTTTGCAGAGGGATCGTTCCTATTGTTGCCCTTCCACTCCCTGGCGAGCGGTCAGACAGAGAGATGCTTCTGCCGCCTCGTTTTCAACGCCAGTCCATCGGTTTTCGGTGCCGGTCTTCCGATCGTCCACCATATTTTTGGGCAGCAAAAAAGGCGACAAAGACACAGTAAACCGTTCGTTTACTGCGACGTCCTTGTCGCCTGTTTAGATAGGATTATGCACGCTGAGTTGCAACAGCCATCTAACTTTCTTGCATTGTAATGGGTTTTTATAAGAAAGTCAAGCCTTTTTCGCTGGTTTGGGCATTTCAAATTGCAAGAACATGCAGGCCAGTATCGCTACATTCTTGTCATTTTTACCAATGGGGAAAGCAGAGCGGTCCTTCGGTGAGCTCTGTCTCCTCTTCCCGCAGCCATTCCACCATGCTCCGCTTCGCTGCGTGGCGGTATCTCATTGCGGGGACGCCATAAAACCCCAGCCGCACAAAAACAGGGCGCGCCAGCGGGACGGGGTCCATTGTAAAATACGCACTGAAGAACCATCACCCCGGACGATGCCAAAAAAGCCGCAATCTCTATTGAAATGTTTGCCCTTCAGGCAATTAAACTGTCTTTGAGACATTTTAATTAGCGTTCAGTCTGAATCCAGGAGAACAACCAGTGCCCCCGGCACTGGTTTCTCAGCATGGAATACTATTCTCCGTCTTTTGCGTCAGACTCCCTTTCCGGTGCGGCATCCATCCGGGCAGCCGCCTTCCCCTCTTCCACTTTTTCCAGAAAAGCATCCACGAAGGCGCCCTCCACCTTCTTGTAGCCGCCAACCACAGCATCTTCGATTCTTTGGTAAGCAGATGTGGCTTTTTCTGCCATGCCGCCGGTTTTCAGAGAACCATCTTCTTCAAGGAACGTATCCACGAACTTGTCCTCGATACCCTTGTAGGCGTTCACAATCTTTTTGCCCAGTTTGCCGGTTTTCAGTTTGTACTCACTCATGATAAAACCTCCTGTTTTGTTGTGCCCTTATAATAGCCGCAGATTGTTTTCCAAATGCTTGAATTCTGTTTGCGAATTATTAAAGTAAAAAACACCGGTGCTTTTTGAACAGTGCATCTGTCAAGTAGAAGTAGACAAGTAAAAAACCATAGTATCAAAAGCCCAGT
>JBJDYI010000096.1:0-10217 GCA_051867165.1 Faecousia sp.
TAAATCCGTCTGACTCACGGTGCGGCAGTGTGGAGACCTGTCGTAATGCTCCCGGGATTTTTACTTTCCGGGTATGCGAGAACGCACGCGAAAATGGTAGGTGCGTTTAGAGTCGAAAAACGTATGGCAAGCTTAACCCTGAAGAACATCACCAAGATCTACCCCCACAGCGACGACACCAAGAAGAAAAAGAAGAAGGGCGAGCCCGAGAAGAAGACCAACCTGAAGATCACCGACGAAGGCGTTATCGCTGTTCAGGAGTTCAACCTGGACATCGCCGATAAGGAATTCATCGTTCTGGTCGGTCCCTCCGGCTGTGGTAAGTCCACCACCCTGCGGATGGTTGCCGGCCTGGAAGAGATCTCCGGCGGCGATCTGTTCATTGGCGACAAGCGCGTCAATGACGTGGCCCCCAAGGACCGCGACATCGCCATGGTGTTCCAGAACTACGCACTGTACCCCCACATGACTGTTTATGACAACATCGCATTCGCTCTGAAGCTGCGCAAGATGCCCAAGGACGAGATCGATCGCAAGGTCAAGGAAGCTGCTGAGATCCTGGACATCACCCAGTACCTGGGCCGTAAGCCCAAGGCTCTGTCCGGCGGTCAGCGTCAGCGTGTTGCCATCGGCCGTGCTATCGTCCGGGAACCCAAGGTTCTGCTGATGGACGAGCCTCTGTCCAACCTGGACGCCAAGCTGCGTAACCAGATGCGTGCTGAGATCATCAAGCTGCGTCAGCGCATCAACACCACCTTTATCTATGTTACCCACGACCAGACCGAGGCTATGACCCTGGGCGACCGCATCGTCATCATGAAGGACGGCGAAGTCCAGCAGATCGGCACGCCTCAGCAGGTCTTTAACCACCCCTACAACCTGTTCGTTGCAACCTTCATTGGCACTCCTCAGATGAACCTGTTCGAGAACGCCAAGCTGGTCAATAACGGCAGTGAGTACGCTGTGGAACTGGCTGGCAAGACCTTCGCACTGTCTGCTGAAAAGCAGGCTCAGCTGGCTGCCAACAACGTTGCTGCACAGGACATCGTTCTGGGCGTCCGTCCCGAGCACATCGTCCTGGAAGAGGGCGGCATTTCCGGCAAGGTCGACGTTTCCGAGCTGATGGGCTCCTCCGTCCACCTGCACGTCACCGCTATGGACCGCGATGTGGTTATGGTTGTTTCCACCATGAACATGACCGCTGCTGAAGTGGCAGGCCTGTCCAATGGTAACACCGTCAGCTTCACCTTCCCCGGCCATGTGTGCCATCTGTTCTCCAAGGAGACCGGTGTCAACCTGGAGAATCCTCCCAAGACCCAGGAAGCACAGGCTTAATTGCATCATGTTCCGCAGCCCCGCCTTCATGGCGGGGCTGTTTTTTATGTTTTTCACTATATTACCCCCGGGAAATTCCTGTTTGGCGGGAAATGCTGGGTACACTTGCAGGCGCGGCGGGAATACCGCACCTGTATGAGCTCACGGTTTCTGGTTAGAATGGTTATTCGGGTGCCTATCTTTGCACCCGGAGTTATGAATAATTCCAATTTAGACTGCAAGGATTCGAAAAGCCGCGATTTATGCTGTTTTTTCTTGACAAAAGTAGAAAAACGTATTAATCTTATAAAGTGTGTTGGATAAATGTGGAAACGTTACCATACAATTATACCGGCGCATGTGCCAGGTGCGGTCTGGATACAGACTGCGGCAATTTTCGTTTGAGGAGCGATACCAATGCGCAGCAGCGGTATTTTAATGCACATTACCAGCCTGCCCGGCCCTTACGGTGTGGGAACCATGGGAAAGCATGCCTTCGGCTTTGTGGATTTCCTCCAGGCGGCCGGCCAAAAAATGTGGCAGATTCTGCCTCTGACCCCCACCGGCTTCGGAGATTCTCCGTATCAGTCCTGCTCTACCTTTGCGGGGAACCACTATCTGATTGACCTGGATCTTCTGGTGGAAGACGGTCTGCTGAAAACCGACGAACTCACCGGCATCCGCTGGTGCCGGAAGGAGGAGAAGGTGGATTTCGGCCTGCTTTACAAGAGCCGCCTGAAGGTGCTTCGGCTGGCCTTTGACCGATTTGACGGCGGGGATACCTTCGAGGCCTTCTGCCGGGATAATGCGTCCTGGCTGCCGGACTTCGCGCTGTTCATGGCCGTGAAGGAGCAGCATGGCGGTGACCCCTGGTATGAGTGGGAAGATTCCCTGAAGCACCGGGAAGAGTCAGCCCTGTCCGCTGCCCGGGAAACCCTGAAAGATACCATCCGGTTTTACTGCTTTGTGCAGTATCTGTTCTTCCGGCAGTGGAATTCCCTCCACGCCTATGCCAATGAGAAGGGCATCCGCATCATCGGTGATGTGCCCATCTATGTCCCGCTGGACAGCGTGGAGGTCTGGAGCCATCCCGACCTGTTCCAGCTGGACCGGAAGCTGGACCCAATCGCGGTGGCAGGCTGCCCACCGGACGGCTTTACCGAGGACGGCCAGCTCTGGGGCAACCCGCTGTATCGCTGGCAGACCCATAAAAAACAGGGCTATGCCTGGTGGATCGAGCGTCTGGCCGCTGCCGGACGGATGTACGATGTGATCCGGCTGGACCACTTCCGGGGCTTTGAAGCCTACTGGTCTGTGCCCTACGGCCATAAAACCGCCCGCTATGGCAAGTGGGTGAAGGGCCCGGGCATGTCCTTTGTGAAGGCCCTGAAGCAGAGGCTGCCGGACCTGCCTCTGATTGCGGAGGATCTGGGCTTTTTGACCCAGGAGGTGCTGGATCTGCGGGATGCCGGCGGCTGGCCGGGTATGAAGGTACTGCAGTTTGCATTTGACCCCAAGGAACCTTCCGACTATCTGCCTCATACCTATATCCAGAACAGCGTCTGCTACACCGGAACCCATGACAACATGACCATGCGTCAGTGGTTCGACAGTGCCACGCCGGAAGAAGTGGCCTTTGCCAGGGACTACATGGCCCTGACCAAACAGGAAGGCTATGTCTGGGGTACCATTCGTACCGCCCTGAGCAGCGTGTCCGACACCTGTATCATTCAGTTGCAGGACTATTTGAATCTGGGCGGCAGGGCCCGGATGAATTTCCCCGGTACCCTGTCTGATTCCAACTGGACATGGCGGGTAAAAGATGATATAATCAACGAGGATCTGGCAGGAAAAATCCGGGAATTGACCCGGCGTTACGCCAGAATTTAATACAAAACAACGAATACGGCATCTGCCGCTTTGAGATTGGAGAGTATCAATAAATGAATTATGATTGTCAGAACATTTTGAAATGGACGGAAGCACAGCTGAAGTACAGATACGACGTGACACTGCAGCAGGCAACGGCCCAGGAACTCCATGAGGCACTGGGCATGGCTGTGATGATGGCCATTTCCGACAACTGGAGCAATGCCAAGAAGGCCAGAATGCACGACCGGAAGGCATACTATATCTCCGCCGAGTACCTGATCGGCCGTCTGGTGTATTCCAATATGTTCAATCTGGGCATCCTGGAGGACATGAAGAACCTGTTTGCTGAACATGGTGTGGATCTGGCCATGCTGGAGGAAATCGAAGACGATGCCCTGGGCAACGGTGGTCTGGGCCGCCTGGCTGCCTGCTTCCTGGACAGTGCCGCCTCCATCGACATGCCTCTGTCCGGCTATGGCCTGCGCTATAAGTTCGGCCTGTTCAAGCAGACGTTTGACGAGAAGGGCAATCAGGTGGAAAACGCCGACAACTGGACCAAGTTCGGTGATCCCTGGTCCTACCGCCGCTACAACCACCGGGTGAAGATTCAGTTCCCCGAGCATACCGTCATTGCTGTTCCTTACGATGTGCCTGTCATCGGCTACGGCACCAACAACATCGGCACCCTGCGCCTGTGGCAGTGCGAGGCGGAACAGGAGCTGGACTTCAACGCCTTCAACAATCAGGAGTACCTGCGTGCCCTGGATTCCAAGAACAAGGCCGAGGACATTACCCGCGTCCTGTACCCCAACGACTCCACCTGGGACGGCAAGCGCCTGCGTATCAAGCAGCAGTACGTCCTGTCTTCCGCATCCCTGCAGGATATGCTGCGGACCTACAAGCTGGTTCACGGCAGCACCAAGGAGGACCTGCGGTCCTTCCACAAGTTCTGTGCCGTGCAGCTGAACGACACCCACCCTGCCATGTCTATCCCTGAACTGATCCGCCTGCTGATGCTGGAGGGCTTCACCTTCGAGGAAGGCTTTGAGATTGCCCAGAAGACCTTCTCCTACACCAACCACACCGTCATGGGTGAGGCTCTGGAGAAGTGGCCCCAGGAGCTGCTGAAGTCTGTTGTTCCCGAGATCGAGCATATCATCTGCCTGATCGACTACAAGCTGCGCCATGACCCCAACCTGAACAAAAATCCCAACAACTTCATCATCAACCACAACATTGTGCACATGGCAAACCTCAGCATTTACGTTGGCAGCTATGTCAATGGTGTTGCGGAGATTCACTCCCAGATTCTGAAGGATGACTGCTTCAAGAACTGGTACGAAGCCTACCCCGAGCGCTTTCAGAACAAGACCAACGGCATTACCCCCCGCCGCTGGATCGGCCTGTGCAACCCGGAACTGACTGATTTGATCCGGGAAAAGGTGGGCGGAGACTTCCTGAAGGACCTGTCCCTGATCGGCGGCATGAAGGACCACATGGACGACGAGACCGTGGCCCGGTTCAATGCCATCAAGCGCCAGAAGAAGGAGCAGCTCTGCGCCGTCGTGGCCAAGCAGGAAGGCGTTCAGTTGAACCCCGACTTCCTCTTTGATGTTCAGGTCAAGCGTCTGCACGAGTACAAGCGCCAGCTGATGAACATCCTGTCCGTGCTGGATATTTACTATCGCCTGAAGGACGGCCGTCTGCCTGACTTCCAGCCCACCGTGTACCTGTTCGGCGCCAAGTCTGCACCCGGTTATGCCCGGGCCAAGGCCATCATCCGCTTCATCAACCGGGTGGCCAAGATGATCAACAATGACCTGTCTGTGGCCGACAAGCTGAAGGTGGTCTTCGTGCAGAACTACAACTGCTCCTACGCAGAACACATCATGCCTGCGGCTGATATTTCCGAGCAGATCTCTCCTGCCGGCACCGAAGCTTCCGGCACCGGCAACATGAAGCTGATGCTCAACGGTGCGGTGACGCTGGGTACCCTGGACGGCGCCAACGTGGAGATTGCCCAGGAGGCTGGCCGTGAGAATGAATATATCTTCGGTCATACGGTGGAGCAGATCAATGCCATGAAGGCAACCTACAATCCCCGCGACATCTACAACAACAATCCTGATCTGCGCCGGGCACTGGATACCATGATCAACGGCACCGTGGAAACCGATACCGACCTGCATGCCCTGTACCGCAGCCTGCTGGACGATGTCAACGGCGAAAAGCCCGACCGTTACTTCATCCTGGCTGACTACGCTTCTTATGTGGAAGCCAAGCTGCAGGCCAACCGGGACTATGCAGACCGGCTGACCTTTGGCCGCAAGTGCCTGATGAACCTGGCTTCCGCCGCCAAGTTCTCCTCCGACCGTACCATTCGTCAGTACGCCGAGGAGATCTGGCACATCGACCCCATCAAGTTCAACTAATGACTACTCAAAAAGCCGCCTTCGGAAGAAGGCGGCTTTTGCTGTCTTTGAATCACAAACACCCAAAGGCGTATTACAATATGACGGGAACGAATTTTGTAATGGTCATGGTGTCTTCCGTGACGGCACATTCCGCGGCCAGCACCTGTACGCCAGCGGCGGCGGCTTCCCGAAGGGCCTTGCCAAAATCGGGATCTGTGACATCGTTGGGGTGCAGGTATTTGACATCCGCCATCTGGACCACGAACAGCACGAATCCGCCGAATCCTTCTTCCACACATTTCTGCAAGCCCCGCAGATGCTTGGTGCCCCGCTGTGTGGGGGCGTCGGGAAAGGCGCAGATACCGTCCTGCTCCAGCGTGACACCCTTTACTTCCAGAAAACATGGTGTGCCGTTCCTCGTAAAGGAAAAATCGAACCGGGAGTCTCCATGTTTTGTTTCGGCCCGGAGATGTTCCACCGGACCAAGGCCGCCGGACAGAAGCCACTCCTTGGCAGCCATATTGGGGGCCTGGGAATCCATGTTGATGAGCCGGTTCCCCTTGCGGACGGTAATCAAATCGTATTTTGTTTTTCGACCGGGCTTGTGGGATTCCTGACACCAGACCTGAGTCCCAACGCTCAGCAACTCCCGGCAGCGGCCGGTGTTTTTCACATGGACGATTTCGGTTGTGCCATGGAGCTCCACATGGGCGATGAACCGGTTGGGCCGTGCCAGAAAAATACCCGGGACCATATTGGCATACTGCATAGATTCTCCTCCTGCTGTAAATCTTATCATACCATTTTTTTGTGAGAAAGTCACGGACTTCCGTCCTTGTTTTATGATAGTATTTATGATAGAATCCAATAAAAAGGAGGCGGAAAGATGAGGAGAAAAATGGCATGGCTTTTGCTGCTGGTTTTCGCACTGTCCCTGACAGCCTGCGGCGCGGCGCCTGCGGTGACCACAGTGGAATCCACAGAGGTTCCCACGGAAGCGGTGACGCCTGCCCTGACGGAAGTGGAGATTACCATGGACAACTGGCAGGACTATTTCGAGCTTCGGGAATCGGAACAGGTCCAGGTCAATGACCGGGGCGCTCCCGTTCTGCGGGAATTCGGCTATGGTGTGTTTCTGAAGGAGGAATATAAAGATCGGCTGCCGGAAAATGGTGCGGCAGAGGTTTCCTTTGAAATGCAGGTCCGGTCTGTCCGCCGGCAGGTCTACGGCGACCTGGTAACAGACAATTTTCTGATCAAGGACGAGGTGCTCAATGATGAGGGGGATGTGGTCCTGACCCAGTTCGTGGAGGACTGGCGCAGCAGCGGCCGGATGGAACCAGGCTCGGACTTTGAAAATGCTGTGGCGGCCTTTTTCACCGTCAACAGTGAATTTGCCGGTTGAAGTTATCTGGAGAAATCTTTCTGCGAAAACGGAAAGATTCTGAAGGCACAGGGTGTGCTGAAGCTGAATCCCTGAGAATCAGGGAATGAGAAATCCCCGCAGGTGAAAACCTGTGGGGATTTTGTACGGTTGGGGAAAGAATTCGAATCCCAATTTGAGAACAACATAAAACGCCACTCATTTGGGTGGCTTCTTATTGGCAGAGGATGAGGGATTCGAGCAAAGAATGGTGTTACCGCCGTCCAGCCGACGGCAAGCAAGGCTCCACCGGAGCCTTGCATTGAAATGGGTTCGAATCCCGGGCCAGACAGCAACAAAAAAGCCACCCGTCGGGTGGCTTTTTATTGGCAGAGGATGAGGGATTCGAGTAAAGAATGGTATTGCCGCCGCCCAGCCGGCGGCAAGCAAGGCTCCACCGGAGCCTTGTATTGAAATGGGTTCGAATCCCTTACCAACACAATTAAAAAAAGCAGATACCCGAATGAGTATCTGCTTTTTTTGGCAGAGGATGAGGGATTCGAACCCCCGCAAACGGAGTCAGAGTCCGGTGTGCTACCGTTACACAAATCCTCTATAAGCGGAACATTTATATTATACCCAGTTTTCGGAAAAAGTCAAGGGGAAAATAAAATATTCCGCAAAAAAACTGTTAATTCGCCGTTTGTTCATCCGATGCGCTGCCACTTTGGGGCAGGGGGTCCACAAAATCAGCGTCATAGGAGTCGGAGCATCGTGTGCATTTATACCAGGTATAGCCCTGGGTGGTCTCTGTGGGCGGGACTACCAGCGCCGCCTGATAGTCGTGGCCAAGGGCAGGCCGGTCCGGATCGTCAGTCATATAGCCGTGATTACAGACCTTGCAGGCTTTGGTGATCTGACCGGCCCGGGTACAGCTGGGATCAGAACCGGGAATCACCAGAAAGTTATGGCTGCCGCTGGCGGGAACGGCCTCTTCATAGCAAAGTCCACAGACAGAACACTGGTGGGTTTTGCTGCCGCCGTTTTCGCAGTCGAAGCTGGAGCTGATCACGGTGTACTGATGGGTATGCCCATCCTCGCCGGTGGCAGGCGCATCCGCAGGGGTACCACTCTGATTTCCGGTGCTGGGGGCAGAAGGAGCCACTGGCGCGGAATTGGTGGGAGAGGAGGGCGTCTCGGTGGAGGGAACGGTGGTTTCCGTGGAGGGAACCGCTTCTGCTGCTTTCATAGCAGAGATCTCCGTGGGGATGGTGGTTTCGGCCAGGGTGGAAACGGTGGTGGGCTCTGCGGCTTCGGTGGTGGCAGGCAGGATGGTTTCAATGGAAGGGGGCGTGGATTTGATATTGGACCCTCCCACCATTTTCATGACAATGATACCACTGACAACCAGGACGGCGACAATCAGTACGGCGAGAATCACAGACAGGATCCGGATGATCTGCTTTTCCGGATCCGGCGGGACGGGAATCTCCTTGCCAAGGATCCCGTATACCACAGGAATGGCGTCTGCTGTCTCCGTCTGGCGGAACATGGCAACCCGGAGAATACCGGTCAGGGAGGAAAGACCGGAAAACTGAATATCCCGGGACTGCAGCTCCCACAGGTACTGCTGAATGGCCGCCTGGCCCTGTTGGATGTATTCTGTTACGGTGGAATCGGAAAAACCTGTCAGCTGCGCAATGGCGGACACACTCAGCCCGCCGCAGCTCAGCAGCAGAATACACAGGCGCTGGTTTTGCGGAAGGGCATCCACCATCTGCTGGATGATCTGTGCGGACTGCTCCTCCGTCAGGGTCTCGCCGTCGGTCAGGGATTCCTTCCATGTGGCAGGAGTCTGCGGTTCCTTGCCGGCATAATGAAACAGGGGCATGACCCGCATACACCGGGCAGCGGTAATTCGGCACATCCATTTTTGGAATTGGTCCGGATCTCCCAGAGAGTTCAGCTTTCCGGAAATGGTTTCCAGGACTTCCTGGGTGACCTGGTTGGCTCTGTCTTCGTCCTGCAGGATTTTACCGGCCAGGTAAGAGACCGGGGCATAGACGTTCAGCAGCAGCTGTTCCAGGGCATCCGAATCGCCCATCTGATTTTTCCACACCAGATCGGCAAACAGTTCGGAATTCATAAGGGTACCTCCCGTTGTCGTTATCGTGGCTATTTTAATGGATGGAGGGGAAAAATGCAACTGGTTTTTCGCAAGGGGATCAAATGCAAAGACACGACGGAACTCGCTTACCGTTTTGCCGTTGGCAAACCGTCAGGGAGTGCCCGGTTTTGGGGTGGAGACTACGGGACTCGATTACCGTTTTGCCGTTGGCAAACCATAAGGAAGTGACCAGCTTTTGAGCTGGTCACCCCAACAGCCCACCGGGCCGTTGGACCCAATTGGGTTCTCGTCCCTGCGTCAGACCAAAAGAAAAGCACCCCGAAAGGGGTGCTTTTCTTTTGGTGGAGACTACGGGACTCGAACCTGTGACCTCATGCGTGTGAAGCATGCGCTCTAACCAGCTGAGCTAAGCCTCCATTCGTAACAGGTTGTATTATACCATGTTTTTTGAAAATGTCAACCCCTTTTTTATCGAAAGAAAAACACGCCGCCAAAGGCGGGTGTCCGTAACACAGTAATTCTATGAATTATTTATTGCGGCATCTGTCTTACAGGGTTGGTAAAACGAAAATAGGCGATATCTGGTCGTTTTGACCGGGTATCGCTTATTTTTTTGCCCGCATTAGAAAGAATGGACATATTCTGACTTTTCGGTTACAATAGATGCGAAGTACGACAAATCTCCACCCAGAAAAATTTTTCAAGAATTTTTGTAGCGATTGGAAAAAAGCGCAATTCTGGTGCCCATATATTATGGGGGGGAATATGTTGAACGAGGTGATGAATATGGAAAAATGCAACCCTTATAGCTTTTATGTGGTGCTGGCGGATGGGATCATGGAAATTCCGCAGGACAGCAATCTATCCTGGATAACGCTGTTCTACGCACTGCCGAAGGAACTGGTTGAGAAGCGTCCGGCGTACCTGGAGCTTCCACGGAACATCCACCAGCTGCTGAGCTCCAAGGAGTATCGCAAGCTGATTGAGTCGGATTCCTTTCTGGAACTGGTCTGGGACTGCTATGCGTGGGCGGCATGGCAATTCTTCCAGGTGCCGGGCAAGGGCGGCGTAAAACGGCGCTGTTGACAAACACCCCCAAAACGCGGAATATTCTTTGAAAAGTAGC
>JBJDYI010000097.1:0-10189 GCA_051867165.1 Faecousia sp.
ACGGATGGACAGGGAGATGCGCTTGTTCTCAGCGTCAACATCGGTGATCTTGACCCGAACATTCTGACCCTCAGTCAGAACATCCTCGGGCTTGCCGATGCGCTTGTCAGCGATCTGAGAGATGTGGATCAGGCCGTCAACGCCGGGCAGAATCTCTGCGAAAGCGCCGAAGGTCATCAGCTTCACGATCTTGGCATCAACAACGTCGCCAACCTGGTAGTTGGTCATGAACTGATTCCAGGGGTTCATCTCAGCGGTCTTGTAGCCCAGGGAGATCTTGTGCTTCTCGGGGTCGAAGGAGATGACGTAAACGTCGATCTCATCGCCAACCTTCACAACATCAGCGGGGGTCTTGATGCGGTTCCAGCTCAGCTCGGAAACGTGAACCATGCCGTCAACGCCGCCGATGTCCACGAATGCACCGTAGGAAGTCAGGGACTTGACAGTGCCGTGGTAACGCTTGCCGTTCTCGATCTCAGCCCAGATCTTTTCCTGGTTGGCCTTGCGAGCCTCAGCGGTCACGGCGCGGATGGAGCCGATGACGCGGCGGCGGGCACGGTTGACCTCAGTAATCTTCAGCTGGACAGTCTTGCCCACCATACCGGCCATGTCGCCGCCCTTGGCAATGCCGGACTGGGAAGCAGGAATAAAGACGCGGATGCCCTTCACGGTGCAAACCAGGCCGCCCTTGTTCTCTTCGGTGATGGTGCCTTCGATGGTGGTCTTTTCCTCAGCCCAAGTGGCCATGTCGTCCCACACCTTCAGGCCATCCAGCTTCTTCTTGGACAGCTGAACGGTACCTTCCTGGTCGTTGACGCGAACGACGAACACTTCGATCTCGTCGCCAACGTGCAGAATGTCCTCAGGCTTCACAGTGGGATCGGTGCTGACTTCATCGTAGGGGATGTAACCAGCATGCTTGGTGCCCAGATCCACCTGAACTTCGGTGTTGCCGATACCGGTAACGATGCCCAGAACCTTATCTCCTGTATTTAAAGTCTTAATGGACTGTTCCAGCAGTTCTGCAAAGTTCTCCTCCTGCACAGCCTCAACATTGATAATTTCGCTCATAGTCTTGTTGACCTCCTTTATAATCCACGCCGGCGTCGACGCACCGGCAGTGATACCAACATCAGTGACACCGCGAAAATCCTCCGCCTTCAGTTCGGACGCATTGTCCACCAGAAAAACCTTGTCGCAGTGTTCTCGGCAAATCATCGCTAGCCGGCCTGTGTTGGAACTTTTGGGGTCTCCTACAACGACCATGGACTGACTAACTTCACTCAACTCAGCTGCTTCGCTTTGCCTGTACTCAGTTGCTCTACATATTGTATCAAAAATTTTCAGGTTAGTAAACTGTTTTTTTGCAAAATTTCCGCACGTTTTCCACAAAGATTCGGTGGATGTGGTCTGGGAAACCATGCAAACTGCCAAATCCTTGTGATTATTTTGAGATTTCGCCCAATTTTCCAGTTCCTCCGGACCGGCAAACACCAGGCAGTGGCTGCACCATCCGGCAATGCCCTCCACCTCCGGATGCGTGGGGGTTCCAATGACGATGGGAAGCCGTCCCTCCTCATCGGCCCGGCTGACAATACCGTGAATCCGCTTGACAAAGGGGCAGGTGGCATCAATAATCTCCACGCCCCGTTTTTCCAGCCGTTCATACACATCCCGGGAGACACCATGAGACCGGATGATGACCGTCTCCCCCGGGGCTGCCTCCTCCGGAGTTTCTATGACCCGGACGCCCATGGCTTCAAATTTGTTCACCACATGGCGGTTGTGGATGATGGGGCCCAGGGTAACCACTTTTTTTCCGGCCTGGGCTGCCTGTTCCACCAACTCCACAGCCCGGCTGACACCAAAGCAGAAACCGGCGCTTTTGGCAACCCGGATCATTTTGTCACCTTCTTCTGGATGATCTCTTTCATGGCAGCGATGACACCGTCAATATCCAGTTCGGAGGTATCCAGTTTGATGGAATCCCGGGACATCTTCAGCGGCGCCACCTCCCGGTGGGTATCCTGATAATCCCGCTGCTGAATCTCCTTCAGGACCTGCTCATACTTTGCCTTCTTGCCCTTGGCCAGCAGTTCCTCGGTGCGGCGCTTGGCCCGGACTTCAGCAGAGGCCGTCAGGAAAATTTTCACCGTTGCCTTGGGCAGTACCACGGTGCCGATGTCCCGGCCATCCATGATAACATTGTGCTGCTTTGCCACATCCCGCTGCATATCCAGCAGCATCTCCCGGACAATGGCATGGGCAGAAATCAGAGAGGCCTTCTGGGAAATCTCGGGGCTGCGGATATCTTCGGTGACATCAATGCCGTTCATCAGCATGTGCTGGACGCCGTTCTCATCGTATTCAATGGCAACGTTCAGCTCATCGATGTAACGGGTGATGCCGTCAATGTCCTTGGGTGACACGCCCCACAGGTCGAAAAAATAAGCCACGGTCCGGTAAATGGCGCCGGTGTCTACATACATATAGCCCAGTTCCTGGGCCAGCCGCCTGGCAATGGTGGATTTTCCGGCCCCGGCAGGGCCATCGATTGCAATTGAAATGGTTTTAGCCATGATTTTTCTCCTTATTTTAGCTGTCATTCTGAAGCACCTGGTCGAACGTCCCCCTTCAATCATGGGGGTTCCGAGTCCCCGGGCGGAACACCACGCGCAGAATGACAATCAATGTTTATCCTTTTCTCAGTTTGGACAATGCCGCGCCTTCCCGGGCAGTGACTTCCTCCGGGGTCAATCCCAGCTTCCGGCCGGTTTCCTCCGCGCTGAGGGGGAGTCCCCCTTCCAGGCCGTAGCGCAGGGTCAGCAGCTTCTGATCTGCGGCACTGAGACCGGACAGCAGATCGGAAATACGCTGGCGCATCTGGAACAGGGCGGTGTTTTCCACCGACTGTTCTTCCGCTTCCGCATCCTCCTGTGCTTCATCCTCCGGCTTGACCTTCTGCATCATCCGGGCATTTTCCAGCATCCGGCGAACCGCTTCCGTTTCTTCCAGGGTCAGATGCAGTTCCTGCGCAATTTCTGCGGTGGTGGGGTTCCGGCCCAGTTCTCCCAGAAGCCGTTCATCTACAGCCCGATAGTCCTCCATGGCTGTCCGCAGCCGCTGACCCACACCCCGGGACCGTGCCTGGAGGGTGATAGCCTTAGCCATATACAGCCGGATCCATCTGTCCCGGTGGGCGGCATAGTCTCCATCATGGTAGTTCAGAACCGCCTGCCACAGACCCAGACTGCCCTCCTGGATCAGGTCCAGCAGCAGCACTCCAAAGCCAACATAGTCCCCGGCCAGCTGAACGACCCGGCTGAGGCCTAAATTTGTCAGCTGCATTTGGGCAGTCTCGCTGCCCTTTCTTGCTTCCACTGTCAGCAGACTTTCCTCACCAATGGCCGGTGTGGCAGCAAGTTCTTCCAGATAGACCCGCAGCGGGTCATTTTCCTCCATGGCGGCGGGATTCAGGCCCTTTTGCACCATCTGCACTTCCTGCCGCAGCCGCAGTCCTGCTTCGCCGGAGAACACGTTCCGGGGGAGATCGGACACATCCAGCACCATGCAGGCCATCTCAATCTCCTGCAGGGCGTCCTCCACCGCCTGTTCCCCTTCCTCTTCCAGCAGAGTCAGAAGCTCTGCCGCGGAGACGGCATCCCCTATCTGCTTTGTCCGCAGCCAGGTTTCCCATGGGCTTGGCCCAAAGGAAAATTCCAGTTCATTCATTCCAAAAAGTCCTCCAATCCCATGCTGGCGCCCATTTTTTGCAGCTTTTCCATGGCGCCACGCTCGATCTGGCGCACCCGTTCCTTGGATACGCCCATGGTTTTGCTGATCTCCTCCAGAGAGTGACAGACGCCATCCTCCATACCGAAATGGAGCCGCAGAATCTGCCGCTGCCGGGAATCCAGGGCGCCCAGCAGTACCTCCATGGTGTGTTCCAGTTCCCGGCGCACCAGCTCTTCCTGGGGCTGGGCTGCCACCTGGTCCTGAATCATAGCCCCCAGCGTGCTCCCTTCTTCCTGTCCCACCGGCAAATCCAGGGAACAGATTTCCGGTGCCAGTGCCAGAAGCTGCTGGATTTTCTCCTCGGGAAGATCCAGGACCCGGGCAATGTCCGCGACGCTGGGCTCTGTCCCGTTTTTCTGCCGCAGTTCTGCGGCCGTGGCCTTAATTTTGCGGATCCGTTCCGCCGTATGCTCCGGAACCCGTATCAGACCGGCATGGTTTGCCAGATACCGGGAAATCCCCTGCCGGATCCATTTGGTGGCATAGGTGGAAAACCGGTAGTCCAGGGTATGGTCAAACTTCCGGGCGGCTGTCAAAAGGCCGATGCTTCCCTCCTGGATCAGATCCAGCAGGGAGATGCCCTGTCCGGCATATTCCCGGGCAACACTTACCACCAGGCGCAGGTTGGTGCTGACCAACCGCCGGATGGCCTCTTCGTCTCCATCCGCGCAGCGGCGAGCCAGTTCCCGCTCTTCTTCCGGTGTCAGCCGGGGAAACTGCCGGATCTCCCGGAGAAACTGACCCATTTCTTCCTCGGGCGGAAAAGCCGGGCTCTGAGGTTCCAACAGTTTTGTCATCGATTGATTCCTTTTCTTTCCTGAAACTGGTTGCGTAGAGCCATCATATCCTGATTGGAAGAAACATTCCGCTTGCCGTACTCATCCAGAATCAACCGGATGCAGTCATGAAACGCTTCTTCATTCACAGGCCCCTGCTGATTTTGCAGAATACCTGCCACATGGGCCATCTCCTCCGCGGTGAAGTCTGTCAAAGACCCCATGGAGATGTCCTGGCCTGCGTAATGGCCCTGCACCATCTGCCCAAAGACACGGCCCAGAACATCGGATGAGAAATGGCTGGGTGACAGCAACCCGATTTTATCCAGCAAGGCCGGTTCTCTCATGGCGGTGGCAATGACGGTTTCCTCGGCTCTGGCAGATTTCATATAATCATAATGGAAATTCCGGCTGTGGGGCTGCAGATTCCGGACCGGAGCAAGATCTATTTTTTCCTGCTTTTTCTTCTCCCGGGCCATGCGTCGCTTAAACGCCTTGTTCACTTCCAGCTTCATGGCCTCGTAACTGATGCCGGCAGTTTCCGCTGCCCGGGTGCCGTAGACCTCCCGCTGAACAGGACTGGTCAATGTACTGACAAATTCCGCCGCTTCGGAAATATACTTGACCCGCTGTTCATCTTCGCGCAGGTCATATTTTCTGGTAATGGCCCGGAGCTGGTATTCCACTCGGTTGGAGGATTCCTCCAGCAGGTTTTTGAATTTGTCCGCGCCGAATTTTTTCAGGTATTCATCCGGGTCCTTGGCGTCCCTCATCTGTAGGACCTTGATGCTCAGGCCTGCTTTTTCCAGCAGGGGGATGGCTCGTTTGGTGGCGTTCTGACCGGCTTCGTCGCCGTCGTAAATCAGCACCACCTGCTCGGTGTACCGGGCCAGCAGGGCCGCGTGCTCCTCCGTCAGGGAGGTTCCCAGGGAGGCCACCGCACAGTCAAACCCGTACTGGTGCAGCGCCACCGCGTCCATATAGCCTTCCACCAGGATCAGATATCCCAGCTTGCTCTTTTTTGCCAGATTCAGGGCAAACAGATTCTTTCGTTTGTTAAAAATCAAGGATTCTGGAGAATTTAAGTACTTAGGGGTAGAATTATCCATAACCCGGCCGCCGAAGCCGATGACGTTGCCCCGGACATCGATGATGGGGAACATGAGGCGGTTGCGGAACCGGTCATAGATCCGTCCGTTTTTCCGGGATTGGGATGCCAGACCTGTTTCCTTCAGCTCCTCCTCCGTATATCCCTTGGCCCGCATGGCATCGCACAGGGCCGTCCAGGAATTGGGAGCAAAGCCAATACCGAATCTGGTCAGGGTGGATTTGGGCATCCCGCGCTTCAAGGCGTAGTTGAGGCCCTCTTTGCCTGCCTCGGTATAGAGCTGGGCATTGTAAAATCTGGCGGCTTCCTTACTCAGCGCCCACAGCCGCTCCTGCTGGCGGTACCGAGACTGGTACTGCTCGTCCTCCGGAACTTCGAGCCCTGCCCGTTTTGCCAAGGCGCGAACCGCATCCGGGTAGCTGAGGCCTTCGATCTCCATCTGGAAATTGATGACGTTGCCGCCCTTGTGGCAACCGAAGCAATAATAGATCCCCTTGTCAGGGGCCACAGAGAAAGACGCCGTCTTTTCTCCATGGAAGGGACACAGTCCAAACAGATTGGAGCCGGACCGCTTCAGGCTCACATACTGCCCTACCACATCTTCAATTGGATTCCGGGCCGTCAGTTCGTCCAGAAAAGAAGGGGGAAATGCCATGGGTCACAGCTCCTTTCACTTTGAGATATTATAGATGCAGAATTTACTTTTTTCTGGAGCAAAGAACTGTCATATCGAAATGGGGAACGAGATGACATCGTATGTTCTGTTGTTCCTAAGCTTCTTTTTCCCGTTTTTCCTGAACGCTCAGGAGGCCCATCACCAGGTAATAGGCAAAGACCAAAGCGCCAAAAATGATCTGAAAATTCAATCCCATCTCAACAAAGCTAAGACCGACACCCAGGTACAAGCCGCCCAGCAGCATGCCGGGAATACATCCCCACCAGCGGCCCCCCAGCAGCAGCAAAGCAGCCAGCACCGGCAGAATGATGGTCAGCCAGGCAATGGGTTCAAATCCTCCAAAGCCCCCCACCAGGATGGCCAGCATGCCGTAAAACATCACCGCCATCACAGCGGGCATGGCGTAAAGGGTTTTTTTCATGGTATGTTCCTCTCTCTCATCCCCGGACGTGCCAGCCCATGGGAATAAAAAATTCTGTAAATTTATCCACCGCGTAGTTGTCGGTCATACCGGCAATGTAATCGCAGACGGTACGATCCAGGCCCTCAAAGGACAGTTGGGGATGAAAATCCTCCGGCAAGGCTTCCGGATGATTCATGTAGTATTCAAACATCCGCTGGAGCATATCCTTGGCCTTGCACTCTTCGCCCTTGGCAATCGGATTGCGGTAGACATTCTCAAACATGAAACTCCGCAAATCCTTCAAGGCCCGCTCCACATGGGGAGAAAGCTGAATACAGCCTGCCTCCCGGGAGACACGAATGATATCCGTCACCAGAGTATTGATCCGGGCGGAATGGTTATGGCCCAGAATATTCGTAATCTCGTCCGGGATATCCTCATTGGACAGGATACCGGCCCGGATGGCATCGTCAATGTCATGGTTGACATAGGCAATCTGATCCGAGCGGCGGACGATCTGCCCTTCCAGGGTTTCCGGCCAGGGATCACCGGTGTGGCACAGGATGCCGTTGCGAACCTCGTAGGTCAGGTTCAGGCCCTGGCCGTCCCGTTCCAGCACATCCACCACCCGCAGACTCTGCTCATTGTGGCGGAAGGGCCGTCCCAGACATTTGGTCAGCGCTTCCTCTCCGGCATGGCCAAAGGGCGTATGGCCCAGATCATGACCCATGGCAATGGCCTCCGCCAGATCTTCATTGAGCCCCAAAGCTCTTGTAATGGTACTGGCAATGCGGGAGACCTCCAGGGTGTGGGTCATGCGGGTGCGGTAATGGTCTCCCTCCGGCTGGAGGAATACCTGGGTCTTGTGGATCAGGCGGCGAAAGGACTTGCAGTGAACGATGCGGTCAATGTCCCGCTGGTAGCAGGTCCGCACGTCTTCCGGCCGGTCCTCTTCAAACCGGGGCCGGCCCCGGGAACAGTCGGCAAAGGCTGCCTTTGGATTCAGCCTGCGATGCTCCTGGCGTTCCAATTCTTCCCGTACTGTCATAAAAACCACCCCAAATATCGTGTCATGCTCAAGCGGACAGCGTTTTCAGGCCTTCGCCATGACTTTTTTATGGTTATATGGGAAATGCCTTATATTCCTGCCCTGTCTCCATGCCTTCCACAGTGCCGGAGGTCAGATCCGTCAGTCTGTCCAAAAAGGGCTGGGCGTTTGCCTCCGGAAACAGCAGTTCCAGTTCCACTTCCGCCCCGAAATCACAGGTTCGAACGATGCCGCCGAAAGCCGCGACTTCCAGCTTCACCCGCTCATAAAAGGTGTAGGGGCAGGGCACATACAAAACAGTCCATACCCGCTTCATGGATTTTCCGGCAGCATCCACGGCGATTTTCGCGCCCCTGGTATAAGCCCGGACCAGGCCGCCGGCCCCCAGGAGAATGCCGCCGAAATACCGGGTCACCACACAGACAACGTTATATAATCCCTCCCGCTGCAGCACCTGCAGCATGGGCATACCAGCGGTGCCGCCGGGTTCTCCGTCGTCGGAAAACCGGACCGCGCCGTCCTTGATTATGTAAGCCCAGCAGTTGTGGGTGGCATCATAATGCTGCTTTTTCATCTGCTGGATTTTTTCAAGGGCTTCTTCCTCTGTCTCCACCGGCCAGGCCCGGCCGATAAAATGAGACTTCTTCTCATAAAATTCATCTTCGCCGAAGGCTGTCGGCACCAGATATTCGTCCAAAGCTTACAGCTCCTTCACAGCATACTCCCGATAGCGGCCGAAGAGAATGTCGTCGAGAATCACGTCCACCTCAATGCCGTTTTCAGTGTATTCAACGGTCTTGACCTTGGCATTGTTGTGGAGGGTCTCCACAGCGCCGCCCATGGCATAGGGCAGACGCAGCAGCACATGGTGGCGGCTCTTGGCCAGGGCCGTTTCAATAGCCTTCAGGAGTCCGTCCATATTGATGCCCTTTTTGGCGGAGATGGCCACAATGTCCCGGCCCCGGGGAATGTCGTCATAATAGACCCGGTCTGCCTTGTTGTATACCTGCAGCACAGGAGTTTCCGGCTTGGCCAGCTGACGGATCAGCCGGTTCACCACCGCGATGTGCTGCTCCAGATAAGGATCAGAGGCGTCAATGACGTGGAGCAGCAGATCCGCGTATTCCAGTTCTTCCAGGGTTGCCTGGAACGCATTTACCAGGTGATGGGGCAGCTTGGCAATAAAACCAACGGTATCCGACAGGATGACCTCCAAATCGTCGGAGACCTTCAGCTGCCGGGAGGTGGTATCCAGGGTGTCGAACAGCCGGTCGTTGGCCGGGATACCGGCGCCGGTGAGTTGGTTCAGCAAGGTAGACTTACCGGCATTGGTATAGCCCACAATTGCCACCACCGGCACGGAATTCTTCATTCGCCGCTCCCGCTGAACAGCCCGGACCTTGCGCACCTGTTCCAATTCCTCTTCCAACCGGTTGATCCGCTCCCGGATGTGGCGGCGGTCAGATTCCAGCTGGGTCTCACCGGGGCCCCGGGTGCCGATGCCGCCGCCCTGACGGGAAAGGCTTGCGCCCATGCCGGCCAGTCTCGGCAGCAGATATTTGTACTGGGCCAGTTCCACCTGAAGGCGGCCTTCCTTTGTTCTGGCCCGCTGGGCAAAGATATCCAGAATCAGAGCGCTGCGGTCCAGAACCGTGACACCGATGATCTCCTCCAGCGCCCGGATATTGCCAGGGGACAGTTCATTGTCAAACACCACCATATTGGATTCGGTGGCTTCCACCAGCATCTTCACTTCCAGAGCCTTGCCTTCACCGATGAAAGAGTGAGGATCCGGGGTATGCCGATTCTGGAGGATCTTTCCGGTACAGAAGCCGCCGGCAGTTTCCAGCAGATCCTCCAGTTCGTCCATAGTGGTTTCCGTGGCAGTCTCTTCCTCGGAAAAGCAATCGGCATTAAGTCCCACCAGAACTGCCCGTTCGATTGTTTTCTTTTCAAATGTCGCTTCCATTCTCTTTTCCTCCTCTTCTGGGTCACCTGCCCGGCTGTGGTCAGCAGCCAGATTACAATTCTTTTCATTATAGTATAACACAAAAGATACCGTCGGCATAGTGTTTTCTTGTGGAATTTTGAAAAGATTCACAATTCCATGTTGAACAGCTGAAATGATAAATGATCGTTTCCCTGGGAAGCCCTCATGGGCATTACAGGTCATCGGTGCAGCAGGAAACAGCCCGGTGCAGCATGGACTTGCCACGTCAACCGGAACTGCCTGCAAAAAGAAAACCGCACCACGGAAACGTGGTGCGGTTCTTTTGTTGTCTTACTTCAGGCCGAAGCGCTTGTTGAAGCGATCAACACGTCCACCGGTGTCAACCAGCTTCTGCTTGCCGGTATAGAAAGGGTGGCACTTGGAGCAGATTTC
>JBJDYI010000098.1:0-41199 GCA_051867165.1 Faecousia sp.
CCCCGGCAGACCTGCGCCGCCGCACCCTGGAACAGCTGGCCCAATACATTGCCTGCGGTCTGGATCCGGAGAAGAACACTCTGTTCATCCAGTCCCATGTTCATCAGCACGCCGAACTGGGCTGGGTCTTAAACTGCTATACCATGTTCGGTGAACTGAGCCGCATGACCCAGTTCAAGGACAAGTCCAGCAAGCACGCCGAGAATGTCAACGGCGGCCTGTTCACCTATCCTGCCCTGATGGCTGCTGACATCCTGCTGTACCAGCCTGATTTGGTACCCGTTGGCCATGACCAGAAGCAGCACTGTGAGCTGACCCGGGATGTGGCCCAGCGGTTCAACGGCATCTACGGCGATGTGTTCAAGGTCCCCGAACCCTATATCCCCGAGACCGGCGCCCGGATCATGAGCCTGAATGCCCCCGACAGCAAGATGTCCAAGTCCATGCCCGAAGGCTGTGTTTTCCTGATGGAGCGGCCTGAGGATATTCAGCGCAAGTTCAAGCGGGCCATCACCGACTCCGACACCGAGAACTGTGTCCGGTTCGATCCCGAAAACAAGCCCGGTGTGGCCAATCTGATGAGCATTTACGCTGCTGTTACCGGTTTGACCTTTGAGCAGATTGAAGCAGAGTTTGCGGGTCAGGGCTACGGTAAGTTCAAGCCCGTGGTGGGTGATGCAGTTATTGAGCATCTGCGGCCCATCCGGGAGGAGGCTCAGCGGCTGCTGAAGGATAAGGCTTACCTGGAAGGCGTCTATCGGGATGGCGCCCAGAAGGCCTCCTATGTGGCTGAAAAGACCCTTCGCAAGGTCTACAAGAAGGTCGGCTTCGTTGCCAAGTAAAGAATCACTGCCCATGGAACATTTCCATGGGCAGTTTGAGCTTGGCGAAAAACCCCTTCGGGCTTTTCCGCCAGTTTTTGCAGTCTGCTGCGCGCATAATTTGTTCGTCTGTGGCGACCAAATTCCACACTTGCAGCCTGAGAAGTGTTTTTTGTCAGGCACATGTCCTGACAAAAAACGAATCAAATCTTTTTCCCGCTTGCGCGGGAAATTCTGCGAGGCTTTTTTGAAAGACTGTCACTGCCCAGGGATTATGTCCATGGGCAGTTTTTTGTGAATGGGGATAGCTGAAGAATCCTTATAGAAACAAATACAGCGCCAGGGTCAGCAATGCTGTGTTCTGGTCCTCCTGGCAGTCCCCGGCCATCAGCAGCAGAAGAACCACCACCAGAAGATCCCCGGTGTCGAATCCTTTGGGCAGCAGCTGCTTCAGAAATCCAATGACGCTGCTGTCATTTTTGGAACCTGACTGGGACTGCGGCCGGGGCCGTGGTGGAGGTACTGGATGCCGGGGCTGCTGGGGTTGATGATGAGACGGGGGTAGCCGAGGCGGCTGATGCGGTTGGGATGGCTGAGGTGACTGGGGTGGTCGAGATAGCTGAGGCGGCTGAGATGACAGAGGTGATGCAGGAGGAGTCGGATTGGACTTCTCCACCGGACGGGGTGGGGGCGGAGGAGGTGCAGGATTTGGCTTGGGCGGATCCGGCACATACCGCCGCTGATAAGTACCGTCAGGTTGGGGGATGTATCGGTTATACATGGTTGGACCTCCCGGTGAGCAGCTGCAGACCGCCACTACCTAAAAAGGATGATGCCAGACGGGCCATTTTGGCAGCTCGCATGGCTTTTTCAAGCTTCTGCACTTTGGCTGCGCTGAGATAGGGGGACATGGCGGAAAGCAGGGCCTGCTGATTGGAATCGATACCGGCTTGCCCTGCCAGACTCCCCAATTTTTGCAGCATGGAAAGATCCGGCACATTTGGGGCAGTGGATCCGGTGGAAGAAGAGCCGGTGGAAGGAGAACCTGTGGAGGAAGAACCCGCGGCAGGAACGGACTGGCTCAGGGACTGGGCCATGGCCTGTATTTTCTGCATCATCTCAGGATCACTGAGGATGGCCCCCAGCTTGGATTCCAGATCATTTTCCATTGGTTCCTCCCAGTTTTTCCAGAAGCTGCCGGGCCTGGGGATTTTCCATCAGGGTTGAAATGACCTGCTGAGCCTGGGAGAAATCTCCCTTGGCAGCCCGCTCCATAGCTTGCTGCAGATTGGACCCTCCCAGCTGCTGCAGAAGGGCCGCCAGCTGCTGTCCCTCCGGAGACTGGGCCAGTTTTTTTGCCTGGGGGATGGTCTTTTCAAAATCGGGCATAGGCGCCATCCTTTCTCAAAAGATTATTGTCCTGATATTCTATGATACGGAAGCCTCATTTGTACCTGTCTAAAAAAACCAAAATTTTTCCGGAGCACCGGCATGGAAAATTAGTAGTAATTTTTGTCAGCGTATGCTATAATCCACTGGAGTTCATACTATAAAGGAACGTACGTTATGAGAATTCTTGTGTTATCGGATTCCCATTCCGCCCTGCGGTTTATGTATGCCTGTATGGATACAGTGAAGCCGGACGCCGTGGTTCACCTGGGGGACCATTATGACGATGGCCTGACATTAAAAGAGGACTATCCCCAGGTTCCGTTTTACCAGGTGCCCGGCAATTGCGACCGGTACCGCTGCCCACCTGGTATCCCTGAAATTTTGGTGGACCGGGTTCTGGGCGTGGATCTGTATATGACCCATGGCCATAAGCACAATGTAAAGCTATTTCTGGGGGCTTTGGAACGGGATGCCCGGGCCTGTCGTGTTCAGGCAGTGCTCTACGGCCACACCCATGTGGCGGACTGCCGCCGGGAGGAGGATGGCCTGTGGGTCCTGAATCCCGGCTCCTGCGGCTATGGCGGGGGCAGTGCCGGTCTCATGGAAGTAAAACAGGGTAAAATTATGTCCTGTCGGATCATTCGGCAGGAGGATTTGGAGGAATGGAAATGATTTTGGCTGTGGATATCGGCAATACCAATATTGTTCTGGGCGGCATGGAGGGCCAGAACATCGTCTTTGAGGCCCGGATCCGGACGGATGCTACCAAGACATCCGACGAATACTGTGTGGACGTGAAAAACATTCTGGACATTTACAGTGTGGACCGGTATGCGCTGGAGGGAGCCATTGTGGCATCTGTGGTACCCCAGGTTCTGAATTCCATCAAGACGGCTATTAAGAAACTGATTGGGAAGCCTCCTCTGGTGGTTGGCCCCGGTTTGAAAACAGGCCTGAACATCAAGGTGGAGAATCCTTCCCAGACCGGTGCTGATCTGGTGGTGGGCTGTGTGGCGGCCCTGCGGGAGCATAAGCCTCCCATGATCATCATTGACATGGGCACTGCCACCACCATGATGGTGCTGGATGAGACCGGCGCCTTCATCGGCGGCAGCATCACCCCCGGTGTCAAAATTTCCATGGAGGCTCTGACCCGGGGCACGGCCCTGCTGCCTGGATTGCAGCTGGACCAGCCCAAGAAGGCTATTGGCCGGAACACCATCGACTGTATGCGAAGCGGCATCATGATGGCCCATGCCTGCATGATCGATGGTATGGTGGAGCGCATGGAGGCGGAGCTTGGCTGCAAGACCACCGTCATTGCCACGGGAGGCATTGCGAAATTTGTGCTGCCCATGTGCCACACCGATATCCTCTATGACAAGGATCTGCTGCTGAAGGGCCTGGCCGCCCTCTACCGGGAGAATGTGAAAGGGTAACCTTAGGGCCATGGTCAGCAGAAACAGCATCGCATAGACGGTGCCGATGCCTGTCAGCAAGGCGGCAAGAATCTCCAATGCTTTCTCGACAAAGTAATTGGGATCGGCGGCATTGGGGAACAAAGGCGCCCGGGCGGCAGAGCAGGAAATGGTTTTGTGTTTCATGGGAGGAACCTCCTTTGTTTGTGGTAACCACAGTGTAGCAGAGATTCCGTCCAATAAATCGGACATACGAAAAATGTTCGAATTTATACTGATGTTCAATTAAAAATCTTTCATGTGCCAGAATTGAAGTTTGCGCCCGCAGGCGCTATGCAAGGGAGTAACCGCCCGAAGGGCGGCTCTTAGAGAGTCTCAGACGGGTATCCATGATTTTCTATTCCGAAAAACATGGATACGACAACGCCAAAGGCGGTGTCTTCTTGATTAAGATTAAATATATTAATCAAGAAATAGTATTAATTCTTTTTGAATGTTTCGGTCTGTTGTGCATGGCGCTTGCAACAAGCCGGAAAATGTGCTATGATTTAGAAAAAGAAAGTCCCGGAGGTTTGTATGGGAAAGATACAGGAAATGACTGCCGGATGGAAGAAGGTACGCTCTGATGTGGAGCAGAGCGTCCAGTCCAATGCTTCTCTCTGGTCCAAGATAAAAAAAGTGATTGGCATCCTGATCATGGTAGTTTACCGGCTGCGCAGTGTTATTCTGGCTGTGCCGGTTGTTTGGTATGCGCTGAAGCTTGCAGCCTACAATGGCAAGCATCTGCCGGAGCAAGTGGGCATTAACCTGCTGTCCACGGGTGAATTTGCCATGACCATCAGCCGGGAACTGGCGGTGATGGGACCTCTGGCGGTAACGGCAGCCTGCCTGGTGCTGATGATGACCTCCCGAAAGGCGCTGTATCCCTGGGCGGTCAGCATCTTTACGCTGATCCTGCCTGTCCTGCTGCTGGTCAGCAATATCTATCCGAACTAAGCGAAATCAACAAACGCCGCAGTCTGCGGCGTTTTCTATTTGTACATAATTTCTTTTCGAGACATTCAAAATTTCTTCATCAATCGCAGGAAAGATCTGTTATAATAGGGATACAAACACAGATTCAGATGAGGGAAACCGATGCCGTGGAAATATCTGCGGATAACCCGACGGCGTACCTGTGTGACATCGAATCTGGCAGGAAGAGGAAAAGAAATCAGTGCAGCGGCTCATTTACGGGCCGCTGCTTATCTGTGAAAAGCCGCTGACCTTGGCACGGTCAGCGGCATCTTTTTTAGGGAGTGTCCAGATCCTGGACCAGAGGCGTCTTGCCAAAGTAAGCCAGGAGATATCGTACAAAGGAGACCATCAAAAAGAATCCATCCACCAGGGCAATGGCCCGGACGGTCTGCATTGGCAGTCCGGGAAACAGTACCAGGACAGTCAGGCTGACAAAGAGAACGGTGGTGCAGATTTTCCCGGCCATCAAGGCTCCAGGCAGCATTTTGCCCCGGCGCAGATGGAGGATTCCCAATGTGGTCTGAACCACTTCCTTTACGATGAACAATCCCAGCACCGGCTGCAGCACCGGATAGCGAATACTCAGGCAAACCGTCAGCGCGAACTGGGTCAGTTTGTCGGCCAGGGGATCCAGAATCTTGCCCAAATTGGAGATCATGTGAAAATGCCGGGCGATCATACCATCCAAAGCATCGGTCAGGCAGGAAAATGCGATGATCAGTCCGGCGGTCTGATACTGAGTGACGTTGGTGGCGTTGAGATACACACAGATGTAAACCGGGATCAAACCCAGCCGCAGCAGACTCAGCAGATTGGGGATCGTCAGGATCTCCTTTTTCCAGTTGTTGATAAACATGCTTGTTCCTCCGATGGTAACTGGTAACCGGTACCACAATATGGATAGTATAGACAGATATTTGGTTTTATTCCAGAGAAGGCCGTCGTGTCCGGAAAAATTTACGAATTATCCACAGTTATCCGTTGCTCAGCAGCAGGTTTGCAGCCAGGGGATATTGAAGCGCCAGATGACGCCAGGTTTCTTTGTCCATTTGCCCTGTCATGGGCAGTCCTGTCAGCATCTGAAAAGAAGCCAGGGAATCGGCGGTGGCCTCATCCAAAATTCCGCTGTTGCCGGGGTATCCCACGCTGTCATAGACCTCTGCCAGGACTGTCAGAATGGCCTGCACCAGGCGCAGATTGGGATGGCGCTCGCCCTTGCGGATGATTTGACCGGGATTCAGGACAATCCGTAGGGGCTGGGCCTGGTCCAGCCGAATCAGGGCCGGCTCGTATTCCGACACCACTGCTTCCCAGGTCTCGTGATCGGTGATGCCGGTGGGGGACAGGCCATGCAAGCGCTGGAACCGGGTGACGGCTGCCATGGTTTCCGGTCCGTATATGCCGTCGGGAATCACGGTAAGATGGTTGGGATCATCCTCTGCCAGTACCCGCAGCATGGTTTGCAGACTGCGGATGGGTTGGCCAATGAAGGATTCTGGTGGTCTCATCGAATCACCTCCTGCCTTACGGGGTCCTGGTTGCCGCTGGTCAGATCAGCGCCGGGGAACTGGGTCATGGTGCTGCTGCGGGCATACCGGTTTCGGGGCGGTGTGCCGGAGATGACGGCGCTGGTAAAGGGGAAATCTTCTGGGTCCCGCCAGGCAGAGGTTTCAATGCCGGAAAACTGGTCATAGATTTCATCCCAGGTGGCGGCGTTGACAATGCCGGTCTGGGGCAGACCGAACCGCTGCTGGGCGGCCACCACAGCGGCTCTTGTGGCAGGGCCGAAGATTCCGTCCACGTTCACTGGGGGAATTTCGGGAATGAAGGCGGAAAGCACAGAGAGCATATATTGCAGATGCTCTACCTTGATGCCCACGTCTCCGTATTCAATGGGATTTACGACAGCCCAGGAATTGACGTAATATTTCTGTCCCTGGCTTCGCAGCTCCGCCAAAGAAGTCACTGCCACATAGATTCGTACCAGAGCATACCAGGTGGAGCGACCTACAATGCCATCTACCTGGAGATTGAAGATCTCCTGAAACTTTCGGACGGCGGCCTCGGTTTGAGCACCGAAAATACCGTCCACCACAGGGATCTTGGGAATGGCAGGATAGCTTTGGGAAATCCGGTTCAGCTCTGTCTGGATGGTCACCACGCTGGGGCCAGTGAAGCCCCGGCGCAGGGGTCGGCCGGGATAAGAGGAGGTGATGCCTGCCACAGGCGCGTTGTTCACCCGCTCCACGTTGCCGTAATAGCTGCGCAGGATCTGGTCAGAGTTGTAGCCCTGGAGCGCCAGATTTTGGCTGCCCCACTGACTGAGGCCTTCGCAGGTGACGGTGGTGCCGTTGCAGAATTTGGCGGCCAGAGGCTCCACAAAGCCGGGACGCCGGAGATAATCGTTGAACAGGTCATCCACGAGCTGGGACACATTTTCAAAGAAGCTGCGGCCGTTGACAAAAAACTGGTCGTAGGCAGTGGAATTGGTGATGTCGTAGTCATAGCCCCGGCTCCGGTACCACTCGGTATAGACCCGGTTCAGGGCAAAGGACACAATGGCCAGAATATTGGCCCGGAGGGCGCTTTCCTCCCAGGTGGGATAAATCTCACTGGAGGCCACGTTTTTCACATAGTCAATAAAATCCACAGTGACATTTTCCGCATCGGAATTGGGGGGGCCCAGGTGGACGGTGATCCGCTGGGGGACATAAGGTGTAACGGGGGGCATGGTTCACCTCCTACAAATTTTGGGGCGGCGTGTTGTAGATCACAGACTGGTCCCACTGATTCGGAAGCTCTGACAGAGGGATCATCATCAGCTCCTGATTGGTGACGGTTTCGGCAAAAACCTGAACGTTTTCCGCTTCCACCTGTTCATAGCCGCTCAGATGGGCATAAAGATTTACCAGGGCAAAGGGGCGTTCCGGCGGATCCGGAGACTGACTTTCTACCAGGTCCGGCACGGGGATTTCCACGGGGGTGATCTGGCCGTTTCGGTCAGTCACCCGCATGGCAATGGCGGTGCCGTCGGGGGATGTGACAGTGACAGCCACATCCTTCAGGGGCAAACGGGCGTAGCTTTCAAAAGCATGTAAACGTATGTAACCTGTGGCGCTCATGGCGTACCTCCTTTTTGCGGTCTCGGATAGTCTATGCGCGGCGCAGAAAAAGTGTGCATCCTTTTACAGTTTCATGGGGTGCCCCATGGACACCCCGAACGACAAACGAAAATCAACGGGTTACAGAAACGACTGCATCTGCCTGATATTTGCCGTTTCACAGTCCAGCAGTTTCTGGGAGATCTGACTGATGCGGTCATCCTCCCGGGGGTACTGGTGCAGATTTTTCAGCCCCTTGATCATGCCCTTTGTATTGCCCTGAATCATCATGTCCGCAATTTTAGAGTCACAGTTGCCCCTTGCCAGCTTCATCCTGGTCATCCGGTCCGCCATGAAGCGTACTGCCGGGTCCAGTTCCTGCAGTTCCCAACCCCGCTGGAAGGCGATGGCGTGGGCATCGCTTTCAATGCAGTCATATTCCCGAAGCTGAGATTCCAGGGCCTTGCGTAGGGCGGGACGCATACTGGTATCCAGCACGCTGCGGATTCCCACCTGGCCCATTTGAGTGGTTTTTAAGACGGAAGTGAGCATTTCCTTGCTGTTTTTCATATTCATCACCGGATCTAGTATGTGCTGAGGGCAAAAAAACATGCAACCTTTTGACTTCGGCGCATAGAATATGGGAATGGAAAGGATGTGGTCAATGATGTGTGCCATTGCCGGGATACTGGATTTGCCCTGGAATCCGGAGCTTCTGGAAAAAATGGAAAAAACCATGGAGCGCCGGGGGCCGGATGGGAAGGGGACCTTTGAATCGGATCAATGCGCCCTGGTGCATACCCGGCTTGCGATCATCGATCCGGCGGGGGGACAGCAGCCCATGACCCTGCCCTGGGCGGGGGAGGTCTATACCCTGGTTTACAACGGGGAATTGTACAACACAGAGCAGCTGCGTCAGGAACTGATCCGTCTGGGTCATCGGTTTCATGGCCATTCCGATACGGAAGTGGTGCTGTGCAGCTATGCCCAGTGGGGGGAAAACTGCCTGGAAAAATTCAATGGCATTTTTGCGCTGGCGGTGTGGGAAGAAAAGAAAAAGCGGCTGTTTCTGGCCCGGGATCGGATCGGCGTGAAGCCGCTGTTCTATGCCCGGCATGGAGATGGTCTGCTCTTTGCGTCAGAGATCAAAACCATTCTCACATACCCCACCATGAAAGCAAGACTGGACCGGGAAGGAGCGTTGCAGCTGATCATGATGGGCCCGGGCCGACTTCCGGGCAGCGGCGTGTTCCAGGGCATCCGGGAATTGGAGCCGGGCTGCATGGCGGTGTATGAAAAGGGAAAACTGAGGGAAAAACGGTATTGGAAACTGCGGGACCGGGAATTCACGGATACCCTGCCGCAGACCATCGAAAAAGTACGGTTTCTGGTGGAGGATGCCATCCGGCGGCAGATGGTGTCCGATGTGCCTGTGGGGACCTTCCTTTCCGGCGGACTGGATTCGAGCATCATCAGTGCCATCTGCGCCGCTGAAATGGCGAAGAAAGGGGAGACCCTTCAGACCTTTTCCGTGGACTATCTGAATAACGATCTCTATTTCCAGGCCGGGAAATTTCAGCCCAATGCGGACGATGCCTATATCCGGTGTATGCAGGAGGCCATCCAATCCTGTCACCATTGGACCGTTCTGACACCGGAGGCGCTGGTAGCGGCCATGGAGGATGCAACGTTGGCCAGAGATTTGCCAGGGATGGCGGATGTGGACTTTTCACTGCTGTTATTCTGCCGGGAGATTCGCCGCAGTGTAAAGGTGGCGCTCTCCGGGGAGTGTGCCGACGAAATTTTTGGAGGTTATCCCTGGTACCGGGATCCGGAGGTGCGGTCCGCAGAAGGGTTCCCCTGGGCCCAGAACACGGTCCAGCGGGCGGGGCTGCTGCTGCCCGGCATCGCTTCCAGGCCGGAGGAATTCGTGATGGATGCCTACCGGGATACCTGCCGCGACAGCGACATTCTGCCGGGGACATCGCCCCTGGAGGCACGGATGAAGGAAATGATGAATCTGAACTTCCGGTGGTTCATGCAGACGCTTCTGGACCGGAAGGACCGGATGAGTATGTATTGCTCCCTGGAGGTCCGGGTGCCCTTCTGTGACTGGCGGATTGCGGAATATCTCTACACGGTGCCCTGGATGTACAAGGATCTGGGCGGCCAGGAAAAGGGATTGCTCCGCCAGGCGGTGGAGGATCTGCTGCCCCGACAGGTGGTGCACCGGAAAAAGAGTCCCTATCCTAAAACCCATGATCCCCGGTATGAATCGTTGGTGGCCGGCCGTCTGGAACAGGTGCTGGCCCAGAAAGACAATGCCCTGTTTTCTCTGATCAACCGGGAAGCGATCCAAAGCTGTCTGGATGGGGCCTCAAGCTGGCCCTGGTATGGCCAGTTGATGCGCCGTCCCCAGATTATGGCCTGGCTGCTGCAGCTGGAGTTTTGGCTTCGGAATTATCAGGTGGATATTTTATTATAATTATTTATGAACCCTCTTATTGACTGAGATTCCGGAACATGATAAACTGGTGATATCAATATTAAATCCAAATTCCCCAAAGAGAAGGAGACGCGTTATGCGCAAGACGAAAATTATCTGTACCATCGGCCCTGCCAGCGAAAATGAGGAGACCCTGACCCAAATGTGTCTGGCCGGTATGAATGTGGCCCGGATGAATTTCTCTCACGGAACCTATCCTGAGCATGAGAAGAAGATCAAGCTGGTGAAGAAGGTCAGAGAAAAGCTGGGCCTGCCCATTGCCATCCTGCTGGACACCAAGGGGCCGGAGTACCGGATTCTGACCTTTGCCGCCGGCAAAGTGGAGATCAAGGAGGGTGCAGCCTTCACCTTCACCACCGATGATGTGGAGGGTGACGAGACAAAGGTCAGCGTCAACTATAAGAACCTGCACAACGAACTGAAGGCCGGTGACACCGTCACCGCCAACAATGGTATGGTGGTATTTGAGGTTCAAAATGTCGAGGGCCATGATATCCACTGCGTCTGCAAGGTGGGTGGTATGTTGTCCAACCGCAAGAGCATGTCCTTCCCCAACAAGGTCATGTCCGGCCCTTACCTCAGCGAGCAGGATAAGAATGATATTCTCTTCGGCATCCAGCAGGGGGTTGATTTTGTGGCAGCTTCCTTTGTCTCCTGCGCCCAGGATGTGAAAGACATCCGGCAGCTGTTGGATGCCAATGGCGGTGAGGACATTGAAGTGGTGGCCAAAATCGAAAACCAGGCTGGTGTGGACAACGTGGTGGAGATCTGTGAAAACTGCTCCGGCATCATGATTGCCCGCGGCGACCTGGGCGTGGAGATTCCCTACGTGGAAGTCCCCGCCGTCCAGAAAAAGCTGACCAAGATCTGCCGCATGATGGGCAAACGGGTGATCACCGCCACCGAAATGCTGGAATCCATGATCCAGAATCCCCGTCCCACCCGCGCTGAGATCTCCGATGTGGCCAATGCCGTTTATGACGGTACTTCCTGCATCATGCTGTCCGGAGAGTCTGCTGCCGGTAAATACCCGGTGGAGGCCGTGAAGGCCATGGCCCAGATTGCCGAGTACACCGAAAAGCAGACCGATTACAAGCAGCGTTTCCTTTCCACGGAATACAATGGCGCTGATACCCTGGACTGCATCTCCCATGCCGTCTGTGCCATCGCCCTGGATGTCAATGCCAAGGCCATCGTGGTTTGTTCCGTTTCCGGCCGGACGGCCATGCTGGTGTCCCGGTTCCGCACCCCTGTGAACATCATCGGTATGACCACCAATGTAAAGATCTGGCGGCGCCTGTCCATGAGCTGGGGTGTTACCCCCGTCATGGCAGAGCAGTTCCCCAATATGGACGTCATGTTCTACTTTGCAAAAAAGGCCACAAAAGAAGCTCTGAATCTGCAGGAGGGCGACAATATTGTTTTGACCGGCGGCCCCATCAACGGCTTCTCCGGCAACACCGATACCATCAAGGTGGAAACAATTTAATTGGAATACAGAAACTGCCACGGAAAATCCGTGGCAGTTTTTGCGCATGAAAGTTAAAAAAACAGGATTAAAATTCGGCATTTTCCCTATGTGAAAGATTGATTAATTTGTGCTATACTTTTATCAGTAAGTTTTTTGACAGCACAGAAGGGGGAAATGAGATGTATCAGATCGGCGACAAAGTGGTATATGGAATTCACGGTGTCTGCAGCATTGCAGATACGGAAGTAAAGACGGTGGATCGGAAGGAAGTGACCTACCTGGTTCTGGAGCCTCAGGGCCAGCCTGGTTCCAGGTATTTGGTGCCCACACACAATGTGGCAGCCATGGGAAAGCTGAAGAAAATGCTTTCCGGGGAAGAAATGGACGCATTGATCCGGTCTGAGTCGGTCCGGCAGGATGCCTGGATCCGGGATGAGAGCCAGCGCAAGCAGGTCTACCGGGAACTGATCAGCAGCGGTGATCGGGAGCGGCTCATGGCCATGGTCCATACCCTGTACCGGCACAAGTCAGAGCAGCATGCCGCCGGCAAAAAGGTGCATTTGTGCGATGATAATTTCCTCCGGGATGCGGAAAAGCTGTTGATCAGCGAGATTTCCATTGTCATGAATATGGAGCCGGAGGAAGCAAAGAAATATGTTCGGCAGCAGCTGGGAAAATGATCGAAAAGCGCGGAAACCCGAGGTTTCCGCGCTCATTCTTTTATTCGGTCACTTCTTCGCAGTATACAGGTACATGGGTGCGGATCAGCTCGTCAGGACGGAAGCCGCGGTCTGTGGTCTCAATCTCACCGGTCTGGTTGTCATAGGGGTCGGCGCGCCAGTGCTCCTTGGGAATGTCGAAATTAACCTGGAATTTCCGGTTGGCAACCATCCGGTAGGGATCCAGATTGCCGAACAGGAACTGACGGCGCTCTTCTTTGCCCAGCCGGTTGGCAGTGGTACCATAGGAGGCGTCCACATACATCCAGCCATAGGGCTCCACATAGAACTCCACCCAGTCGTGGCATAGCACCCACTTGGGATTGGCGGACATACCGCTCTGCCAGCGGGCAGGAATACCGGCGCAGCGGCACAGGGTGATGAACAGCAGAGCGAACACGCCGCAGTCACCGTTGAAATTCCGGGCACAGGATTCCGGGATGGTTTCCAATTCGAAATACTCAGGGACATGGGTATACTTCATCCGCTGGGTGATGTAATTGAAGAAGGCTCGGGCCTTCATCAGAGGATCTTCAATCCCCTCGGTCAATTCGGCGCAGAGAGCGCGAATGAAGGGGGTGAAAACGATATGAGGGGCCTGCTCTTCCAGATCAAAGTCGTAGGTGCCGGGCTTACCCTGACCGTTGTAGGCATCCTTGTAGACTTCCTTGTGGAGGTAGGAATATTCCACCACGAATTCGGGATTCTCCTGGGGATTCAGTTCCCAGCAGATGGTCCTCTGTTCAGAAGTTTCGGGAGATACCACGCCGCCGGCAGGGGACATGAATTCCACCTTGATGTCAGATTGCTGGTTGCAGGCGGCAGCCACCGGCAGATGGGCCCGCAGGAACATACCGGGTACAAAATGCTCGTCCTTCAGCTTCAGGGTATGGCGGACCCGGATCCGGTTGGTCATGGAGCCCTTCTCTTTCATAATCGCCATGGCATGGTCGGTGTAGTTGAAGGGAGGGGGCGCATTGGGATCCTTGGGCACCCGGTTGCAGACCTCATCCACCACGGAGAACAGCGTCTCATCAAAGCGGCCGAAAATCCGGATCTGACCGTCCAGATAGATCCAGTGAACATTTCGCAGATCCATCTGCTCTTCCAGCTCCGCCATGGTATATTCGGGGATCTTCTTCTGGACGATGGCCAGAGCTTCCTCCTTGGTGTAGGGGAATTCCATGGGCATCCGGGAGAACATCTCCCGGTGGGCGATCAGGGAATTGCGCAGGCAATCAGGCAGATTGGTCTGGGCAAGGCGCAGGCCGATGAGGCGGATGGCTTCCGTAAAGTTGCCAGCTTGCTGATGGCGGCGGATGTCGTCGGGCAGGCCCACGGTCATATAGGGAATGGTGTCGTGGATGTTCATGTGGCGATCCTCTTTCTTTTAGTTGATGTAGGTGATCCGTCCGTTCTCCACGCCCAGGATACCAAGGCCGGGACCATCGGAGACGGTAATGTTTTTCTCTTCAAAGCGACTGCCGCCGAGAATGGGATCTTCACTGCAAAGCACCGGGCCATCCAGGTCCACCTTGGTAATGACCTTCCGGGCACAGGCCAGATGGACGGCGGCATTGACGGAAATTTTGGCTTCCAGCATGCAGCCGATCATACATTCCACACCGTAAACCTCTGCCATGGTGCAGATTTTCAGGGCATTATACAATCCGCCGCACTTCATCAGCTTGATGTTCAGCAGATTTGCGGCGCCCATCTGAAGAATGGTGGCAGCATCGGCAGGGGAGTAAAGGCTTTCGTCCGCCAGCACAGGCACAAAGCTCCGGTCGGTGACGTACTTCATGCCCTCCAGGTCGTGGGCCGCCACAGGCTGCTCCACCAGTTCAATCTGCAAGCCCTGCTCCTGCATGGCGTTCAGAATCCGAACGGCTTGCTTGGGGTTCCAGGCCTGGTTGGCATCAATGCGGATGGAGACATCATTCCCCACCGCCTGACGGACTGCCTTCAGCCGGGCCACATCCAGGTCAGGATTGATGCCTACCTTCATTTTCAGACAGTCATAGCCCCGGCCCAGGGCGATAAGGGCATCCCGGATCATGGTGTCGGGGTCATTAACAGAAATTGTAATATCGGTGACAATATTTTTCCGTGCGCCGCCCAGGAGCTTGTACACCGGAAGATGGTAAAGCTGGCCGTAAAGATCCCACAATGCCATATCCACTGCTGCCTTGGCGCTGGTATTGCCCACAACGGACTTCTGGACAGCCACCATGATATCTTCAAAATCATCCACATCACGGCCCAGGATGGCTTTGGAAATGTGGTCCTGAATGGCGCCGATGATGCCCAGGGTGGTGTCGCCGGTGATGGGACCGGTGGGAGGGGCTTCGCCGTAGCCGATGCGGCCGTCGTCAGTGTGGATCTCTACGATCACATCCTCCACACTGCTCACCGTCCGCAGGGCGGTTTTAAAGGGGGTGCGCAGGGGAACAGAAATCCGACCAAGCCGTACATTGGTAATTCTCATGCTTTTCCCTTCTTTATCTTGCCATTTCGTACATTGCCGCAGCAATGATCTGGGCGTTTTTCATCAGCTTGGGGATTTCCATGAATTCATCCGGCTTGTGCTCCCGGACTTCGTCTCCGGGGAAGATGGGGCCAAAGGCCAGAATGTTGGGCAGGCACTTGGCGTAGGTGCCGCCGCCGATGCAGACAGGCTTGCCATCGATGCCGGTGTGGTCGTGGTAGACGTTCAGCAGGATTTTGACAAGGCTGCTGTCAGCAGGAATATAGAGTTTTTCCTTGTGGACCTGCTTTACCTGAAAGCCATGCTTTTCAAACAGAGCCTGGAAAGCAGGACCGCAATCGTCAAAGGAGAAGGTGACAGGATAGCGGTAGTTGATCACCAGTTCCATGTGGTGATCATCTGCGGTCATGACACCCCAGTTCAGGCTCAGGTCGCCGGAAACATCATCCCACAGATGGATGCCGGAAGCTTTTCCCACGGTGTCCATGCCCAGATTGTCTGCCAGAAAGGCCAGCAGCGTGGCAAATTCGCCCTCGAAAGGCAGTTCCTTCAATGCCAGCACCAGACGGCCAATGGCATTCTCACCCAGCCAGGGGGTACTGCCGTGGGCATTTTCACCGTCGGCTTCGGCCAGAACACCGGTATCGGTCACGGTGAAGGTAACCTTTTCAAAGGACTTGGCGGCAATGGCTTCCGCCAGATCCTTGCTGCAGGCCAGCTCTGCTTTTGCGTAGCCGGGCACCACGTTGGAGGCGGTGCCGCCCTGGAAGGAAATCAGCTTCAATTGGCCTGACTGGGTGAAATCCCGGCTGCAGCAGGCGTTGATGATGCCTTTTTCACCGTTGATGACGGGATATTCCGCATCGGGGGTGAAACCCATGACGGGAATTTCGCCACCATGGTCCAGATAGTAACGGACATCCTGGGCGCCGGTCTCCTCGTTGCAGCCAAAGAGCAGCCGGATTCGCCGTTTCAGCGGCAGGCCGGAATCCCGAATGGCTTCCAGAGCAAAGAGGGCGGCGATAGAGGGGCCTTTGTCGTCCATGGTGCCCCGGCCGAAAATCTTTCCATCCCGGATCTCACCGCCCCAGGGATCGAAGCTCCAGCCATCTCCCGCAGGAACCACATCCAGATGACCCAGGACAGCCACCATTTCTTCACCTTCACCATACTCGCACCAGCCCAGGTGACCATCTACATTGCAGGTTTTGAAGCCCATGGCCGCTGCGGTTTCCAGCACATGGTCCAGACTCTGACGGCAGTGAATACCGTAGGGGGCGCCAGGCTCCGGCGTACCTACCACACTGGGAATCTGTACATTTTTCTGCAGACAGGTCAGCAGGCGCTCCTGGCTCGACATAACCAGAGAATTGAGATCCATATCATTACCTCCTGATTGAAGTTGTTTGTGCATATATTTTATAATTTTAACAAATACAACTGTAAGTGTCAACTGAACCGGATGAGATCGTGCATATTTTTCTCGGAATCCATCAGATTTTCCAATCCAGCTGCCGTACAGTGTCATAAGCTGTCGTCCACCGGATTCCATAAAAAGGCGGTGCATTGCTGCACCGCCAAAACGCGCTGATTATTCCGTTAAGAGAGTCAGCAATTCCTCTGTTGTATGGGCAATGGCGGCAGCACCGCTAGCCTGCATTTCCTCCACCAGGCCGTAGCCCCAGCTGACGCCAATGGCGGGAATTCCATGATGTTTGGCACCGAGAATGTCATATTTGGTGTCGCCCACCATGACCATGTTCTCCCGCTCTCCGCTTTGCTCCATGAGATATTCGATCACAGACTCCTTGCTGCTGCGGGAAGCATCCATGGAGGCGCCGCAGATCAGCGTAAAGTATTTGGCCAGATCGAAATGTTCCAGAATGTCTTTGGACATGCCCTCCGGCTTAGAGGTGGCCACATATAGGTTGTGGCCGCGGCTTTGCAGGGTCTGCAAAAGCTCCCGGATGCCGGGGTAGGGGGTGTTTTCATATTTGCCGATGGGGACGTAACGGCTGCGGTAAATGGCAATGGCTTCCTCTGCCTTGTCCTCGGGCACACCATGGCGAATGAAGGAATCCCGCAGGGGTGGGCCGACAAACACCCGCATCTGTTCCCGGGGCGGAACAGGCAGACCAAAATGCTCCAGGGCCAGGGCGGCACAGTTGATAATGCCTTCACCGGAATCCGTCAGGGTTCCGTCCAGATCAAATAAAATAGACTTCTTCATTATGTGAATCTCCAATGTTTAGTTCTTGATTAAAAAGGGCTCATTTCGATACGAAATGCACCGCCATAGGGATGCCCGTGGGGCAACTCGACAAATGCTTATCCAAACCGCCGGGCGTAACCGCATTTGCGGCACAGTTCTTCCGCTGCAGTCCGGTCGGTGAAGCCATCATAAATAGCCTTTGCCCGGGGCGTTTCCAAAATGCTGTCCAGACGTTCCTGATGCAGATTGCCCAGTGCAAGATCACCATCGTGATCCAAACAGCAGGGCACCACAGTGCCATCGCACAGCACCCCAATTTGATCCCGCAGGCCGTAGCAGAACACATGGCCGCTTCCCTCCGGGGCAGCCAGGTCCGGCCAGTCGAACTTGTCACCGTATTCCAGAAATACTTTTTCTCCTAAGCGGATGCCCCGACGATCTTCCTTCCAGGGCTTCGGAAAAAAGGATTCCAAATGGGAAAGAATCGTCTCGTTCATTGCATCCTGGCCGCCATGGTTCCAGAGCCGGTAGACAACGATTTTCTGACCTTCCGCAGTTTTTCCAAAGACGAAACAGTCCCGGAGATAGTCTGTGAAGGGCACCGCCAGATCATTGGCTTCAAAGGCGTGAAGGGAAATATTCACCTTGTGCAGGGCAGGGGAGGAAAGAAGGAGCGATTGCTGCTTTGAAAGAAGCGTACCATTGGTGGTGAGAATCACTTTGAAGCCTGCATCTCCGGCCAGTTCCAGAAACCGTCCCAGTTTGGGATGGAGCAGGGGCTCTCCCATGAGATGGAAATACAGGTAATCAGAAAACGGCCGCAGCTTTGGCAACAAAGAGGCAAACGCTTCCTCTGTCATCGCTTCTTTTTTTCGCTTTGTTCCGGGACAGAAAGCGCAGCTTAAATTGCAGATGTTGGAAATTTCCAGATAAATCTTGTTAAATCGTTTCATTGTCTCAAAACTGCGGCGGGGGATGTACCCCCGCCGCATCCATTAGATGAAGGGATTGAAGTACCGGCTGCCGGTGTGCCAGGTGATTCCAAAAGAAATCAGCATCAGGGCGATACAGACTGCCATGCACACAAAATCCATGGCACTGAATTTCCGGGCAGAGTACCAGGTCCGGTGCTTGCCCTTGCCAAAGCCTCGAAGCTCCATGGCATTGGATATTGTTTCAATACGCTCCATGGAAGAGAGAATCAGGGGAATCAGGATGGAACTGGCGGCCTTCAGCCGGTCGATCAGACTGGCCTTTTTGCTCATTTCAGTTCCGCGGGCCTGCTGGGCCAGGGAGATGTCCCGGAATTCCCGCTGGATGTCCGGGATGTACCGCAGGGCCAGTGCCACCGCATAGCTGACGCGGTAGCTGACGCCAATCCGGCTCAAAGAGGCGGCAAACTCGGAAGGGTTGGTGGTGCAGACGAACAGCAACACAATGGGAATGGTGCATGCGTTCTTCAGAATCACGTTCAGATGATAGAACAGCTGCTCGGCAGTAACATCATAGGGCCCGAAAAGCTTAAACAGCACCGTTTTCGTGCCATAGATGCTTGTGCCATGGTAGGGGCTGAACAGGAAAATCAAAAAGTTGTTCATGAGGATATACACCAGCATGATGCCTAGCATGAAGGAGATATCCTGTACCTTCAGTTTGGCGATTTTGAAAAGAAGCAGGGATCCAATGGTCAGCGCCACCAGCAGAGGGGTGTAGAAGGTGGTCATGGCTGCCAGACTCCAGGTGATGAGACACACCAGTTTACAGGCGCCGGTGAGCCGGTGAATGGGGGAGGGGCGGTCGATGTAATTGAAAAGGTTAATCATGGATCCGCACCTCCTTGTCCCGGGCGATAAACCGCCGGGTAAATTCCTCGGGATCCGCGATGCCGCAGGCATTGGCCAGGTGATACAGGGAGGTTTCCTTCAGATGGGCTGCTTCCACGATGGCCGGATCATTCAGTACTTCGGCGGCGGACTTGTCGGCGATCACGGTACCTGCATGAAAGACGATGGCCCGGGGTGTGTATTCCAGCATCAGATGCATATCATGGGTGATGAGGACCACGGTGACACCCTGGCTGTTCAATTCCCGGAGGAAGTCCATGATCTCCGTATAGTGCTTCAGGTCCTGCCCGGCAGTGGGCTCGTCCAGCAGCAGCATTTCCGGCCGCAGCACCAGAATGGATGCGATGGTGACCCGCTTCTTCTGCCCATAGCTGAGGGCAGAGACCGGCCATTTCCGGAAGGGATACAGACCGCAGATTTTCAATGTTTCCTCCACCCGGGGGGCAATCTCCTCTTCAGGAACGCCGCGGTTGCGCAGGCCCAAAGCTACCTCGTCAAAAATCTTGGTTTTGGAGATCATTTGGTTGGGGTTCTGCATGACATAGCCAATGTGGTCGGCCCGCTCTTTGATGGAGAGGGTATGCAGATCCACGCCATTCAGTTCCAGAACTCCGGACTGGGGCTTTTCAAATCCGCAGATTACTTTAGAGAAGGTGGATTTGCCGGCGCCGTTGGTTCCCACGATGCTGAGCATTTCCCCCCTGTGGATGTTGGCACTGATGCCCTTCAGGGCATGGTGGCCGTTGTCGTAGGTGAAATCCAGATTTTCCACCCGAAGAAGGACGGGTTTTTCTTTTTCTGCATGGACGGCGGGCTGGGTCTCAAACCAGGTATTCACCTGTTCTATCTGATGGCTGCTGAGTTTCAGCTCCGGCAGATAGGAAGGACGCATATCAGGCGTCAGTTCCACACCGGCATATTTCAGTGCGGTAACATACAGAGGCTCCCGGATGCCCTTGTTCTGAAGGATATCTGTGCAGAGCAACTGGTCAGGATTGCCGTTGTAGAGGATACGGCCATCCCCCATGACAACCACACGGTCCACGGGGCAGTAGAGAACATCCTCCACCCGATGCTCGATGATGATGACAGCGCAGCCGGTGTGTTTTTGAATCTCATCGATAAGGACAATGGCCTGTTTGCCGGTGGCGGGGTCCAGATTGGCCAGGGGCTCGTCAAACAGCAGCACATCCACATTGCCCACCATGACGCCGCCCAGACTGACGCGCTGTTTCTGACCGCCGGAGATCTCGTGGGGGGCATGGTTCAAAACCCGTTTGATGTCCACCAGATCGGCAATTTTCTGAACCTGCTCGTGCATTTCGGCTGTGGGGATGCAGTCATTTTCCAGGGCAAAGGCAATGTCTTCGGCCACCGTCAGGCCGATAAACTGGCCATCGGAATCCTGCAGCACAGTACCTACCATTTTGGACAGGCCGAACAGATCCAGTTTCAGGGCGTTCTGGCCGCAAATGGTCAGGCTACCGGTGGCTTCGCCGGGATAGGAATTGGGCACCAGGCCATTGATGCAGTGGGCCAGGGTGGATTTGCCGCAGCCGGAGGGACCGGCGATCAGCACTTTTTCACCCTTACGGATCTGCAGGTCAATGTGATACAGCGTGGGCTCCGCCTGGGCTGTGTATTTGAAACCGAAATTTTCAAATGAGATAACAATGTCTTTCTCCAATGGAAGTCCTCCAGACAAGCAAAGGCAGGCGTCACGCCTGCCTTTGGAATTTCAGAATTTTACTCCTTGGTCAGGCTGCCGGCCTTGGTCTTGGTGGCTGCATAGGCAACGCACAGCAGGCTGCCAACGATGGCAGTGGTGACAGCGTTGGAAATAGCGGCAATGAGGCCCTGTGCAAACAGCTTTTCCAGAGGCTCATTGTAGATCAGAATATCCAGCACAGGAGCTACGGCGCCCCAGCAGATCACATGGGAGACCAACTGAATGATATTGAACTTGACGAGGCCGGCCTTGCCAATCTCACCCTCTTCCAGCTTCAGAACCTTGACAGCCAGACCCATCAGCAGGCCAAAAACAGCAGAAGCGATGACCCAGCTCCACCATACGCCCCAGCCGTAGCTGAAGTCAATGAGGGCATGGCCGATCAGACCAACCAGAGCGCCGGCCAGGGGGCCGTAGACGGCGGCCAGGAAAGCCAGCAGACCATACTGGACAGAGATGTTGGTGTTGGGCACAGGACTGGGAATGGCCACAAAACGGCCCAGGACAAAGAACAGCGCTGCGCCGATGCCGATGGCAACGATGGTTTTCACGGAAAATTTCTTCATGATTTCTACCTCCAAAACTTCTTTCTAAAATTCAGGCTTACGCCTTGATCGATCATTAAAAACCCTTAAAGGGCTCAATGCGGATCCGCCAGGAATTGCCGGTGCCCACATTGTAGGCCTTGGCAAAGGAGCCCTGGTTGATGGCCACAGCCACACAGTCCAGAGAGTTCACATAACTCAATGCCTCACCCACATAGACTTCCGCAAAACTCTTGGCAAAGAGAATGATGTTGCGGTAGACACAGCGGGTGTCATTCTCGATGGTGATGATAACCCGGTCACCGTACTGAATACCGGTTTCCAGGAACATGGTCCGGGGAATGTTGGTCCACAGGCTGCCGAAACGGACATCCAGCACATCAATGGTGCCGCAGACGGCCTTGCCGTCCAGACGGGGTTCCACAATGGGCAGGCTTGTCAGACTCTCCACGGGAAGTTCGGGGCCAACGCCTTCAAAATCGATGATTCCTGCGGCCAGTCTGGCACCGGTATAGGCGTACACATCCCGGCCGTGGAAGGTGTAGCTTTCGCCGCTGCGGGGCAGCCGGTTGATATTTTCGTCGATTTCCCGGACAGCGGCGATGCCTTCCAGGCGGAGCACATGGGTCAGGGTGCCGTTGTCGGGTGTGACGATGTATCGCCCGGAGTTGGTTTTGGCAACCACACTCTTACGGTCGGAACCAACACCGGGATCCACAACAGAGACAAAAACCGTGTTTTCGGGCCAATAGTTGATGGTCTGAATCAGGCGGTAGCTGCCTTCCCAGATGTTGTAAGGGGTGATGTCGTGGGTCAGATCATGGATCTTCAGGTCCGGGTTGACACAATATGCAACGCCGTACATGGCACTGACAGCGCCGTCCACCAGACCAAAGTCCGTTTGAAGAACAAGAGGGTACATACATGGTCCTCCTCATATTTGGTATACGGATATCATATCCTGCGCAGACGCAAAAGTCAACTGCGGGCGCCATCAGTTTTTTCTTTTTCAACAAAATAAAAGCAAAAATATATGGATCGAATTCCAGCTTTCGCCAAATGGCGACAGCAGGCCTGTGCTACACTGTCGTCAAATCCTGTTCCAACTTGGGGAAGGGGCGGGAGAAAACATAAAAAAGGGGAGCTGGACATTGAAACGAATGATTTGGGCTTTGCTGCTGGCCGTTTTGCTGGCGGCCATGATGCCGCAGGCACAGGCAGCGGAGCAGGGTATGGAAGTAGGGGGGATTCACATTCTGAAAACCGACATGACGGGGAAACCCTTGGCGGGGGCGGAATTTCAACTGGTCCGGGAGGCAGATCCCAAGGAACTGGCGGACCGGAAATTGGAGAAAAAGCTGGTCAGAATCGGCGATGAAAATCGCCTGGTGGTGGTGATGTCCTTTTGGCCGGACCGGGCGATGACCGGCAGCCGTCAGCAGGAAGTCACCACAGACCGTCATGGGTGCGCGGCCATTTATGGTTTGCCCTATGGTACCTATTATCTGGTGGAGACCAAAGCACCGGAAGGCTACAATCGAATCACCTCTGCGATCCGGGTTTCCATCCACAAATACAGTCATCTGACGCAAGCAGACGGAGTTTTGGACGATGAGGGAAAACCCATTGACCATACGCTGCACATCATCAATGTACGCTATGCGCTGCCGGATACAGGCAATTGGGGAAGAATTCAGTTGGCGGCAGGAGGCGCCGGAATCCTTTTTTCCGCAGCAGCCCTGGTGCTTCTGAACCTCAGACACCGCGGACGGTAAAAACCCCGGGATCAAATCCCGGGGTTTTTGGTATGCTGGCAAATAACTCGTTCTCATACGGTCTTACAATTAAAATGTTCCGCACCGTCGTATGAAACATAATGGAGCTTATCTGAGGAGATATCCCTTATGGTCCAGCTCCTGTTCAATGAGATCCAGCAGCTTTTCCGAAGGTGCGGCTACCGTGTGGTAATGGCAGTCGTCCGTCAAAACCTTCAGGGGATTGTCCTTGGAATGGATCAGCTTCTCATAGAATTCCCGGGCATCCCGGTCGTTTTCAATCATCAGGTCCACCCGGATCTGGCCGTAGAGTTCATGCTCCACCACCACATCCAGAACATTGCCACCCAGTTCCGTGACGGTGAGGAATTCTTCCAGAACCTGCTCGTTGGAGTGGCGGACAAAGAACACCCGCTTTGGCATGGAGGAATCCCGGTCTTCCCGGCGGTAGAGATAGCCCCGGTTGGTGGAGAGAATGTCATGGCGCTCTGCCCGCATCAGGGCAATATCCTGGACAATGACCTGACGGCTGACGTGAAATTCATTGGCCAACAATGTGCCGGACAAGGGGGAATCCTGGTCACGAAGCAGCTGTAAGATCTGTGCGCGCCTTGCTTCTCCGGTCATTTTCATCATCCTCTCTTTCAAATTCTATTTCCTTTTTACCATATTCCACAAACCTTGTCAAACCTTTCTTGACAAAGAAGAAAGCCTGTGTATAATTGTCTCAACAGATGACAAGACAGTTACTAAGACAGAAAAGAGGTAAAATATGAAAAACTTTCTGAAACGGAAAAACATTGTCATTTCAGCCCGGCGGTATGGAATCGACGCCCTTGGGGCCATGGCCCAGGGCCTGTTCTGCTCACTGCTCATCGGTACCATCGTAAAAACTCTGGGCCAGCAGCTAAATATCGCGTTCCTTGTGACGGTAGGCGGCTATGCTTCCTCCATGAGCGGCCCCGCCATGGCAGTGGCCATCGGCTATGCTTTGCAGGCACCGCCGCTGGTGTTGTTTTCTCTCGCCACTGTGGGCCATGCCGCCAATTCCTTGGGCAGTACAACCCTCTCCGGTGCCGCCGGTGCCGGCGGTCCGCTGGCGGTGCTGCTGATCGCCATTGTGGCTGCTGAGTGCGGCAAAGCCGTATCCAAAGAGACCAAAATTGATATTCTGGTAACCCCTCTGGTGACGATCCTGGTGGGAGTCGGTCTGTCCGCTCTGATTGCCCCGGCTATTGGCTCGGCTGCCTCCTCTGTGGGTGCCTTCGTGGAGTGGGCCACAGTGCTGCAGCCCTTCTGGATGGGCATCTTTGTGTCTGTGGTGGTGGGTATCACCCTGACCTTGCCCATTTCCTCCGCTGCCATCTGTGCAGCTCTGGGCCTTAGCGGTCTTGCCGGCGGTGCCGCTGTTGCCGGCTGCTGTGCCCAGATGGTAGGGTTTGCCGTGCTGTCCTTCCGGGAGAACCGGTGGGGCGGTCTCATCAGCCAAGGCCTGGGCACTTCCATGCTGCAGATGGGCAACATTGTGAAGAACCCCAAAATCTGGATTCCTCCCATTCTTGCTTCCGCCATTACCGGTCCCATTGCCACCTGCGTTTTCAACTTCCAGATGAATGACCCTTCCGGCGGCGTGGCCTCCGGCATGGGCACCTGCGGCATGGTGGGCCCCATCGGTGTTTATGCCGGCTGGGTCAATGATGTGGCCATTGGTGTCAGAGATTCTATCACCGGTATGGACTTTCTGGCTATGGCATTGATCTGCATCCTACTGCCTGCACTTCTCACCTGGCTCATCGGAATTCCCTGCCGGCGTCTGGGCTGGATCAAAGAAGGGGATTTAAAGCTGGATTGAGCGCAAACGGAATTGCAGATTAAACATCATAACGTGAAAAAGTCCCGCTGAATTGCTCAGCGGGACTCTTTCGTTTGGAAAGAAGAGAGGTAGAAAAGAGGGATTTTCTGAAAGGGAAGCGGCTCACGGCTTCCGCTGCCTTTCATGGGGATATCATATCAGCCGGTTGTGTCCGGATTTTGTCAAAAAACAAAACAGAGTACGACAAAATTGTAAAGAATCTGGTAAGGCTCATTTTTTTTTAAAAATACCATATCAAAACAGACAGATTCTTAAAGATCTCTTTTGGCGTGAATTGACGGTTGCCTGAACTGGCGGTTCCTGCTATAATAATGACAAAAGGGGGAAGGGCGATGAATGTTCTCTGGATGTTCCATATCGGAGCGGGCAAAATACTGAAGAAAAACCACTGCGTCAAGGGAACGGTCACCATGGTGCAGAACAGCGCCATTCATGTGGTAAAAAAGCCGGTGCGGCTGTATCCCAATCCGCAAAATACCATCTATTCCCATTTTATTACCTTTGAGTATACCGTTGATGATATTCTTTTCAAAGGCATACTGTATGTGGACCTGAAATACCGCTGTCCCCAAAAGGGGGAAGAAATCGACGTTTACTATGACCCGGCCAAGCCGCAGCATTACGCCTGCTATCCCTTCGGCCCCGGGGTTAATCCGATCGGATGGTGAAATAGATGCTGAAATATCCCTGCCTGGTACTGGACCATGACGATACCGTGGTGCAGAGTGAGGCCACGGTAAATTATCCCTTCTTTGTCTATATTCTGGACCAGTACCGGCCCGGCGCTGCCATTACCCTGGAGGAATATGTCCGTGGGTGCTGCAATCTGGGCTTTGCGGACATGTGCCGGCAGTGGTACGGCTTTACAGAGCAGGAACTCATTGATGAATACAAGGGCTGGCAGGAATATATTCTGGATCATATTCCAGCCCCGTTTCCGGGAATTGAAAAGATCATTCGGCGGCAGAAGGAAGAGGGAGGCAGGATCTGCGTGGTGTCCCACTCCAGTGATGTTAATATCCTCCGGGATTACCGGCATCACTTCGGAATCGAGCCGGATGCCATTTATAGCTGGGATTTGCCGGAACACCTTCGCAAGCCCAGCGCTTACGCTTTGGAAGATATTATGAAACGCTATGGCTTTACGCCGGAACAGCTACTGGTGGTGGATGATATGAAGCCCGCCCAGGAAATGGCCAGCCGTGCCGGGGTGAGCATTGCCTTTGCCGCCTGGGGCAGGAAGGACTATCCGGATATTACCGCAGAAATGAAGGCACTCTGTGATGTTTCTTTTGAAAGTCCGGAAAAACTTTACAAATTTTTGTTTGATTAACTTGACAATTGTGCTATAATAACAGGCAGTATGCAAGGAGGTGAGTCATCTGGAAAAGCAGTCCGTGAAAGTCATGGCCCGAAACCGGGAAGCCTATCATGAATATTTTGTCGAAGAAGAATTTGAGGCAGGCATTGAACTGGTGGGCACCGAGGTCAAGTCCATCCGGGCTGGCACCCTGAACCTGAAGGATGCCTGGTGCGGCATCAAGGACGGCGAAATGATCCTGAACCAGATGCACATCTCCCCCTACGACCACGGAAACCGGTTCAATGTGGACCCCCGCCGTCCCCGCCGCCTGTTGATGCATAAGCGGGAGATTATGCGGCTGTACGGCAAGGTCAAGCAGGACGGCTTCTCCCTGATCCCACTGTCTGTTTACTTGAAAGGCAGCCGGGTGAAGGTGAACGTGGGCCTGTGCAAGGGCAAAAAGCTTTACGACAAAAGACAGGCTGCGGCCGAGCGGGATGCCAAGCGTCAGATCGACCGGGCCATGAAGGAGAGATATTAACCATGAGCAACCCTACTTTTAAAATCACCATGGAAAACGGCGGTGTCATCGAGGGCGAACTGTACCCCGACAAGGCACCCCAGAGCGTTTACAACTTTATTGACCTGTGCAACCACAATTACTATGATGGCCTGATCTTCCACCGTGTTATCCGCGGCTTTATGATCCAGGGCGGCTGCCCTGAGGGCACCGGCATGGGCGGCCCCGGCTACTGCATCAAGGGTGAGTTCTTCTACAACGGCGTCAAGAACGAACTGAAGCACAAGCGGGGCGTTCTCAGCATGGCCCGTTCCCAGTCTCCCAACTCTGCCGGCAGCCAGTTCTTCATCATGCATCAGGATGCCAAGCACCTGGATGGTCAGTACGCAGCCTTTGGCAAGGTCACTTCCGGCATGGATGTGGTGGATGCCATTGCCACCTGTAAGACCGGCATGGGCGACCGCCCCGTTGAGGAGCAGAAGATTGCTTCCATTGTGGTGGACACCAAGGGTGAGACCTATCCCGAACCCAAGAAGCTGCCCGATCCCTACGGCAGATTCTAATCGATTTTAATCTGTGGGGTACGCAATGTACCCCACAACCACAACCTTTTCTATCCGGGGCCGTACTGGTTTCGACGGGGGTAGTGAGGCTGGATAAGCGAGCCGCGGCGCCTGACCGCGATAAAACGGGTACTTTTTAAATTTAACTGACAACAGAACTGTTGCTCTGGCTGCCTAATTAGGCGCCCATCCGCCCCGGAAGGTCCACGAGCCGGGCTCGGGTGTGATTTGAGTGGAGACCGTGCGTATGGTAAGCTTTGCCCATACCATGCATCATGAAGCTACTGATTCCCGTAGGGTGGTTGTTCCCGCCGGGTTGAGGGAATGGAAATAACAATCTGCGCTCGGAGAAAGTCTTGTCAAGTTGCCTTCGGACAGGGGTTCGATTCCCCTCGGCTCCACCATTCAAAACCACCTATGGAGTATACCATAGGTGGTTTTTGCTGTATTTTATCAGCTATTGCTCCGACTTCCATCTATTTTTCGCTCTTTTTTTGTTGAATTTTTTTTGTGTTAAAATCGCTTTTCCATAACAGAATAAAAAACTGGAACGAAAACGGTAATAACTGGAACAGAGGACACGGGGAAATTTTGGTGTGGATCTTCTGCATGGTTTGGAAATCAGTCCGGCCTCTGGCAAGTATAGTGACGACTTCGGAAATAATTAATGTCACAAAAGATTGGCAAGCGGAAGGTGACGCAAGTTGGCCTTGCCAGGCGGACAGGAATCCATCCAGCAACCATAAAAGAAACGTACCATGAGCTACACAATCGTGTAACTCTGGAATACTTTGACTTGATTTTCAAAGCACTGAGTTGCGATTTTGGCGAAAACATTGTTCGCATGCTGAATAAGGAATCAGAAAACATGGAGATCGAGGTCCCTGCGGAAATCGAAGGTTGACAGATTACGATGAGAATGGTATTATAACAATACAACCGCATAAGCATCCGGTAGGTAAGGCTACCGCAGGGATATGGATCGCTGCCGCAAAGTGATGGAGACATTACACGATGGTTTGAACAGGGCTTGTCGAAAACAAGGCATGACCTAACGCGATTTCACCGCCCGGCGAAGCTAAAGCTCGAACGGTGGCAGCAGATCAAGTATGGAAAGCACGTGTCCACCATTCGGGGGCGCGTGCTTTTTTGCGGAGATTTTAAAGAAATGTGAGGTGAACGAGATGGACGCAGGCAGTAGCAGGCCAGACAGAATAGTGTTCCCTGACCGGAGCAGCCGTCAGGACATGCGACGTGGCGTCTGTCCTGGTTAGCCGCACTTTGTCCGGCCTCCCTGTCTATTTGGCAAACCCCAAAAAAACAAGGAGGTAATCATTATGAAGAAACTGTTTGATGAGATCCGTGTAAACCTTTCCGTCACTGGGGATACCGTGGGTGTTCTCATGTGCCAACCGGTGGTGCTGCCGCCGGACTTCCGGGTGGATGAGGCGATTGCGCGCATCCGGCAGGTGGATCTGGCCAACATGAATCACTGCTATGTGGTGGAAGAGAACGGCGTGCTGCTGGGGATGGTGAGCCTGCGGGCGCTGCTGATGACCCGGGGTGATACCCATCTTAAGGATGTTATGACTCATCCTTTTGTCACCCTCCAGCCGGAGGACGATCAGGAGTTGGCCTCTCAGCTCATGCAGGAGTACGACCTGCTGGAGCTGCCCGTGGTGGACAGAGAAAACCGCCTGATCGGTGTTGTCACTGCCGACGATGCCATGGCAGTTTTGCAGGAGGAAGCCACGGAGGACATGGAGCGGATGGCGGCTATGTCGCCGTCGGAAAAGCCGTATCTGGAAAGCTCCGTACTGCAGATGTTCAGCAGCCGGATCGTATGGCTGCTCTTACTGATGATCTCCGCCGTCCTTACCGGCGGCATCATTTCCTATTTTGAGGACGCTCTCGCCGCGCAGGTGGCACTGACGGCCTTTATCCCCATGCTGATGGACACCGGCGGAAACTGCGGCAGCCAGTCCTCGGTGACAGTCATCCGCAGCTTGTCGCTGGGCGAAATCGTGTTTTCCGACTGGTTTCGGGTGCTGTGGAAGGAACTGCGGGTCAGCATCCTCTGTGCGCTTGTGCTGGCAGCGGTAAATTGCGTGCGTCTGCTGGTGCTGAGCGACGTGGGGACCGCCGTGGCACTGACGGTCAGCCTGACGCTGGCGGTGACCGTGATTCTGGCAGACCTGGTGGGCGGCCTGCTGCCCCTGCTGGCAAAGCGGCTTGGCTTTGACCCAGCGGTGATGGCAAGTCCGCTCATCACCACGATAGTGGATGCCCTGTCCCTGCTGGTTTATTTCCGTCTGGCTGTTTGCCTGCTGGGGGTCTGATTGTGAGTATTAAATTGTGTATTGAATCATCGTTTTCTCCATGGTTATTGTGGGCTTACGTATGGGAGTCAGTGGCGCGGCATGGGCAACCGTAACCGCGCAGGCCGCTGTGGGCGTTGCCACTGCTGTGTGTTCCATTGCAAAACTTCCGATTTTGCATAGGGAAAAGCCTAACGTCAAACGGAATTTGCATTTACCGGCATTGTTATCCTTACGGGTGCTTTGCTCTTGCTTCCGTTCCAAAGTCCATGAAGAATCTCTTTACCAATCAACCAGATCATTCGGCTTTATTCCACCAAAAGAACTGAAGAAAAGAGAAACGGCGTGACCGAAGTCACGCCGTACTCTCCCCGGAAATCGGGATATTAAAGTTTTGCTTTTTGTGGAGCCAGGAGCTGCCTGATTTTGGGGTCCTACCTGACTATTTTGCACAGTATGCAGGGCACCGGTGCAAAGTGGGATCATTACCAAGTACGGGAAGCCATCTTCTTGAACTCGCCGACGGTGGAGACATGGCTGTTCAGGCCGCCGTCAACAGTGACCACCTGGCCGGTGAAGAAAGCACTCTCATCGGAACCCAGATACACGCACATATTGGCGATATCAGCAGGGCAGCCGTAACGGGGAACCATGATGTTGTTGAGGAAGATGTCCTTCAGAATCTGAGGAACCTTTCCCTCGTTGTCGGGCGTGACGATCAGACCGGGACGCACACAGTTGCAGCGGATGCCCATTTTGCCATACTGCAGAGCAGTGGACTGGGTGAGCATATCCACACCGGCCTTTGCGCAAGCGTAGGCAGTGGAACCCAGGTCGCCACCGCAGGAAGCCATGGAGCCGATGTTGATGATGGAACCGCCGTTGTTCTGCTGCATGTAGGGAATCACACACTTGGTGGCGTAGAAGGTACCACGCAGGTCGGAGGAGAAAACAGCATCCCACATATCCAGGGTCAGCTCGTCCACGCGGCCGTCCTTCAGGCCCACGTTGGCAGCGTTGTTGACCAGAATGTCAACCTTGCCGTACTTCTCAACGGTGTCCTTGATCAGCGCTTCGATGCTTTCCACCTGCATGATGTCCATGAAGTGGAAGGATGCTTCGCCACCCTCAGCCTTGATGGCATCAACAACGGTCTGACCCTTGGCCTCACGGCGGCCGCAGACGACAACTGTTGCACCCTCAGCTGCGAAAAGCTTTGCGATACCGGTGCCGATACCACTGGTAGAACCGGTGACAATGGCAACCTTACCTTTTAATCTGTCCATTTTAAAAACCTCCTTAGTTTTTTTGTGTAAGGTATGATAGCACATTTTGCAGATAAATACAATACCTTTTGCATTTTAAATTATTTTTTAACCAAAAGCGACACTGACCTCATTCCCACTGCCAAACTGGAAATGGCAGCGGTCCGGATGCGACGCACCATTTCTTTTAACTGCCAACATAATTCCCGTCCAGTGTTGCGCCATCCAGGGTTACATTGCTGCTGCCATAGAAACTGAAGAAAGGTGCATCCCCCTGCCAATCATTCCGGATATCCCGGATGATGGTGCCACAGATTGCCACATTGTCACATTGGCTCAATTCAATGCCGCAGTAACTGCACTCGTAAATTTCGCTGTTTACGATCTGGATATTCCGGCTCAGCAGACCGCTGACACCGTCTGTGCCGCAGCCGAACATACCGCAGTTGTTGATGAGTATATTCTCACTGTTTTTCAGCAGGAAGACACCGCCGGTACAATACCCCGGTTCTATTGTGTGGCCTGCTGTAAAGCCGGACAGGGTAATGGCAGAACAGTTTTCAAAGGTCAGAACATCGGCATACCGGGGTACAGCGGAAATCGTACTCTCTGTCCGGTCATCGGTTTTTCCCTGGATGGTCATGTTGCTGACATCTGTAATCACAAGGCTGGGACCGTCATAGTTATTCACCCAGCAGTAATAGGGGGCGTTCTCTTCCTGGTAACGAGTATCCGACTCTGGATTTTTTTCGAAATAATCCAAAGCGTTTTTGTAGCTGTTGGATTTGCTGAGATCCAGCAGCTTGGTATTCAGAACGATACAGGTGTCCGGGCCGATGGCGTTCAGAAAGTCATTCACATTTTTAACCTTCACGGTTTTCTGCTCCCCGGTGGAAACCGGTACGGCCGTACCCGGACTCACAGGCTCTTCCTCCTGGCGTGATTCTTCCAGCAGCAATTCCTCCCCGTTCTGGTCAAGACCAGGAAAACTGTCGGAGGTATACCAGTTCCGGGGGGGCTCCCCCTCAAATTGGTTGTTTTCCAGGGTGATCCCCTCCGACTGGAAGGAAAATGCGGCACTGGCGATACGGTTGGAAGAAAAACAATTGTTCCGCAGCACAACATTTTCACCGTGGATCTCGGCAATGTTCTGAATGTAGTTGTCATTGACCATGCAGTCGGAAATCAGAACCTCGTCACTGCCCCAAATGCCGAACACCTGCATCACAGGCATTTCCTCGCCCAGAGAATGGAAGTCGCATTTGTTCACTGTCACACAACTGCACTGGCCCAGCTGGATGCCGCTAATGGAACAGTCATAGACCTCGCAGCTTTCCATGGTGACGTCCTGACAATCGTTGGCATAAAGGCCGCACGTGCCACAGCCATAGAGCCCCAGTCCTTCCAGATTCACAGTGTCCACACAATTCAGACGGATGACACCGCCCTCACAGGCTTCCGTCATTTCCGTATGACCCAGGGTCATATCCTGTAAGGTCACATTTTGGCTGTCCACAATGGAGATCACATTGGCCCAGCGGGAATCTGTGACCAGCGTGGTTTTGCCCTTGCCGGCGCCCCGGATGGTCAGACCGTCTACATATTGGATCTGAAGCTCGTAGGTGTCCATACCCAGATCATTCCAGATATAATAGGGGCCCCTTCGGTCGCCATAGTCCGGGGCGGAATCCAGGTGGAATTCCCCTTCGCCCAGGATAATCTCCGCGCCGGGCGCAATGGCTGAGAGCAACTGCTCTACCGTGGTGACCACAATGGGACTTTTCTCGGCCGGGTCTGTAAAGGCAGTAACTTCCGGCGGCTCCGTCAGCTGGTTGCAGGCCGTTAGGGTCAGCAGTGCCAATACCAATGTCAGAAAGATTCGAAAACGTTTCATGGAGATCATCCTTTCCATTATTTTCTATCTTCACTTTAATCGGGAAAAAAGCCCCTGTCAACCAAAGAACGTAAATCTTCATGATTGTTAAACATCTCTTAAAAATCATTGGGAATTTCTTCTGACATGGATTCCTGACTGCTTCACCGCAGACAACAGTTTTTCATGCTGCGATGGAGGGAACATTGATTTTCCCGGAAAAAAGGGATATACTGACGTAAAACGAAAAAGGAGAATCCCCATGGCTATCGTGACCTTTTATAACTGTGATCCCAAAGATGCACCCAAAACCACCATGCCGGCCCATCTGGGTGCCAATGCCATTCTGACCTGGGAGGGGAAGCTGCTGCTGGAAAAACGCCGGGACAGCGACATCTGGGGTCTGGTGGGAGGCGGCTGCAAAAAGACAGAGACAGGCCGCCAGGCCATTGCCCGGGAAGCCTGGGAGGAATTGGGTGTCCGGATCCCTCCGGAAAAGTTTGAAAAACTAGCGGTTTATGACAACCCCGGCCGGATCGCGGCCTTCCGGGACGGCAGCATTTGGCGGATGGTGATTGTGGTTTACCGCTATGATTTCCCGAAACAGCCGCAGCTGCAGATCAGTGCGGAGTCAAAGGATCTGCGGTTCTTCTCCAAGGAAGAAATTGATGAGATTGAGATTGCCGTGACCCATGCGGACATTGTTGCGGAGTGGTTCCGGGACCAATAATGCAGGCTCCTGACAGTTTGCTGCACTGTCGTCACATTCCATACCATAAAAAACCCACACATTGTGTACCTACAATGTGTGGGTTTTGACTCTGTTTATCCAAGGGCCACATCCAGCATCATCATCAGGGAAAAACCCACAGCAAAGAAAATGACGCCAATGTTGGAATGTTCTCCCTCTGACATTTCCGGGATCAGCTCCTCCACCACCACATACAGCATGGAACCGGCAGCGAAGCTCAGCATATAGGGCAGCAGGGGAACGATCAGTTCTGCCAGCAGAATGGTGAGGACGGCTCCAATGGGCTCAATGATGCCGGACATGACACCGTAGCCAAAGGCCCGGCTCCGGCTCATGCCCTGGGCCTTCAGAGGCATGGAAATGATGGCGCCCTCCGGCAGGTTTTGCACGGCAATGCCCAGTGACAGGGCCAGGACACCGGCGGCGGAAATGCCGCTGTTTCCAGCCAGCCAACCAGCCACCACCACGCCAACTGCCATGCCTTCCGGCAGATTGTGCAGGGCCACGGCAATGACCATCATGCTGGACTTCCCCAGATTGCAGGGGGAGCCTTCAGGGCAGTCACTGTTTATATGTAAGTGGGGGATGAAATGGTCCAGAGCCAGCAGGAAGAGAAAGCCAACCCAGACGCCGATGAAGGCCGGCAGGAAAGCGAGCTTTCCCAAATGAGCAGATTGATCAATGGCGGGAATGATGAGACTCCACACCGAAGCGGCGACCATGACGCCGGCAGCAAAGCCGGTCAGAATCCGCTGGAGCCGGAGGCTCATGCCCCCCTTCATAAAATAGACCAGGGCTGCGCCGATGGTGGTGCCCAGAAAGGGAAGAACCACGGCACTGAATGATTCCATGTTCATTGTGTATACTCCTTTCGCATTTTTGCTATCCTATTATATTCGCAAGCAACAGTCTGTGACAAAGTAACCGAAAAAATATTTCCAATTCATCATACTCCAAACGAAAGCGGATTGCAACAGGGAATAGCACAGTGACAAAAAAAGTGAATGAATCTATTCAATAATTGTATATTTTTTGAAAACTCCCTTGTATATTTATGAATGATGTGCTATGATACACCCAGACGGTGCAGTATCCTAGTCAGAATGGCCATCTTCCAGGTAGGGCCTAAAAATCCTATGAAGGGCACATCGATGAAGTCTCTGGTGTCTGCTTTTTACGCCCAGTTTAGGGTGGATGCTGGGGGTTAAGGATTCCGGGCGCGCTCCAATGGCATGGGGCATCCGACCCGGTTTCCGTGGAGACCTGGTATTGTGTGACGACGGAGAGTATCCCTAGCGGGGACCGATCGCGTACGGGCCAGGATAGGAACCTGCAAGGCAGTGCACAGAATCGTGTGCTGCGTGCAGCGTAGCCTGCCTTGAGTGATCATGCGGGGACGGAGGTTCAGGCGGCTGGTGATTATGGCCATAATCACTGCCGATATTGCCTCCTGAAACCATGCTTGCAAAAGAGGCTAAGACTATGGCTCATTCTGCCGTGGAAATCACCTAGGCTGTCGTAACTGGGCAGACAGGGGACTACAGTACGGACTAAGTGGCAATCGGGTAGTCAAATTTGGCAACACTTGAACGGACAGATTAAATGGAAACGGCCTGCTCGGCAACGGCAGGCTCTGTCCGGGGAAAACCAACCCGACCTAAGCCGTAAGATTAACCCTGCCTGCTGCCGTCTATTCATAATAATCAAGGGGTATCATTACCGTGGCGAAATCTGATCCCGCCGCTCAGAAACGGGAGCGGCAAAAGACGATCCGCTGGGTCGTTACCATCTTTCTGGTCACCATTCTGGTTTCCGGCACAATTTCTTTTCTTTCAGATCTGATCATGTCCGGAAGTACCATGCCGGTGGCCTTTCTCATTTTGTTAATCATTATTTTTGTGGGTATTGTCTTTGACATCGTCGGTATGGCAGTGGCCAGCGCCGATGAAAAGCCCTTTCATTCCATGGCGGCCCGGAAGGTGCCCGGTGCCCAGGAGGCCATCCGTCTGCTTCGCAACGCGGAACGGGTCAGTTCCATCTGCAATGACGTTGTGGGTGACATCTGCGGCGTTGTGTCCGGTTCCGCCTCCGCCACCATTGCTGCGTCCATCCTGGCCAACTTTGAGTTTACCTGGCCCCAGATGGTGACGCTTCTGATGTCTGCGCTGGCAGCGGGACTGACGGTGGGCGGCAAGGCCATCGGCAAGGGATTTGCAGTCAGTTCCAGCACTGCCATTGTCCATGGTGTTGGCCGTATGCTGCATAGCCTGCGGCATTTTTCGGGAAAAATCCGAAAGAAGAAATAAAAAACGTTAGGAAGTGAGACTTCGTGAAGATTTTACCGAAGATCAACTGTCACGAGGATCTGCTTTGCCTCAGCGACGCAGACAGATTACAGTTATGCGCTGAGATTCGGGAGTTTCTGGTCAGCAGTGTATCCAAAACCGGCGGTCATCTGGCCGGTAACCTGGGTGCGGTGGAACTGACCGTGGCCATTGAAACTGTTTTTAATACGAGCAAGGATCGCCTGGTTTTCGACGTTGGCCATCAGTCTTATGTGCATAAGATGCTGACCGGTCGCCGGGCGGATTTTTCGCAGTTACGGCAATACGGCGGCCTTTCCGGTTTCCCCAAACCCAGTGAGAGCAACACGGATTCCTTTGTGGCAGGCCATGCTTCCAGCGCCGTGTCCATTGCGCTTGGCATGGCCAAGGCCAGAAGCATGCTGGGCGAAGATTATGATGTGGTGGCCCTGGTGGGAGATGGCGCCTTTACGGGCGGCATGGCCTATGAGGGACTGAACAATGCAGCCGTCAGCCGGGAACCCATGGTCATCATCCTCAATGACAATGAAATGTCCATTGGAGCGAATGTGGGCGGTATGTCCCTGCACCTGTCCCGGATCCGGTCCAGTGAAGGGTATCTGGTGGCCAAGCGGTGGTATCGGAAAGTGTTGAAGCGGATTCCCTGGGGCAATGTGCTGTATTCCGTTTCCAGCCGCATCAAAAACCGGATTAAACGATTCCTGCTGCCCCCCAGCTTTTTTGAGAGCATGGGCTTTACCTATCTGGGTCCCGCTGATGGCCATGACCTGCCGGGCCTGATTGCCCTGCTGACGGCGGCGCGGGATCTGCGGGAGCCGGTGGTGGTTCATGTGATGACGAAAAAGGGCCATGGCTACAAGTTTGCGGAAGAAGATCCAGCCAAATTCCATGGCATTGGCAAGTTTGATCCCGCTACCGGCAAAAAGCTGGGGCCCAAGATAAAAACCTACTCCGATTCCTTCGGCGAGACCATAATGGAACTGGCACGGAGCAATCCCCGGGTGTGTGCCATCACCGCTGCAATGCCCGGAGGCACCGGCCTTCTGGGACTGATGCGGCAGTATCCGGAACGCCTGTTTGATGTGGGTATTGCGGAGGAACACGCGGTGTCCATGGCCGGTGGTCTGAGCAAGCAGGGAATGATTCCTGTGGTGGCTCTGTATTCCACCTTTTTGCAGCGCGCCTACGATCAGATTATGCAGGATGTGTGCATGCTGAAGCTGCATGTGGTCTTTGCCATTGACCGGGCCGGCCTGGTGGGAGATGATGGCCCAACGCATCACGGTGTTTTTGACGTGGGCTTCCTGCGGCAGATGCCGGGGATGCTGTTGCTGAATCCTGCCAGTATGGCGGAGCAGCAGGATATGCTTCGCTGGGCTGTGGAGGAATACCAGGGGCCTGTGGCCATCCGGTACCCCCGGGGTGGAGACGGCAGCTTTACAGGTTCGAACTGGCAGGGCCTGGACAGCGGTGTTGTATGCCACCGGCAGGGTAAAGACCTGACCTTTGTCACCTATGGCTCCATGCTGGACAGCACCCTGGCAGCGGCTGAGATTCTGGCGCAGCAGGGGATGGAAGCCACGGTGCTTCGTCTGATGAACCTGACAGATCTGCACCCGGAGCAGATTCTGCAGAAAATGAGCGAAAACAAAAAGGTGATTGTGGTGGAAGAAACCTGCACCGGTTCCGGTATCCGGGAAGCACTGGCCTATGCGCTTTCTGGCAAGGGTGTTGATTGCCGTGTTTACGGACGGGACCTGGGGGCGGATTTTGTGACCCACGGTGATAAAAAGCGATTGTACGAAAATTGTGGCCTGGATGCAGATGCGCTGGCTGTATATGCAAAAGAGGTAAAATAAGCATGAAGGTGAAGAAGAGACTGGATGTGCTGCTGACGGAGCAGGGATATGCGGATACCCGTTCCAAGGCCCAGGCCATCATCATGAGCGGCCAGGTCTATGTGAACGGACAGAAGGCAGACAAACCCGGCGTTTCCTATGAGGAAACCGTAGAACTGGAGGTTCGCGGAGCGGTCTGTCCTTATGTGAGCCGTGGCGGGTTGAAGCTGGAAAAGGCCCTGCGGGATTTTGGCGTGAAGCCGGAGGGATTCGTGTGCAGTGACTCCGGCGCCTCCACAGGCGGTTTCACGGACTGTCTGCTGCAGCAGGGTGCCAAAAAGGTCTATGCCATTGATGTTGGCTATGGCCAGTTGGACTGGAAAATCCGGTCTGATCCCCGGGTGGTTGTCATGGAGCGAACCAACATCCGGTATGTCACGGCGGACCAGCTGGGAGAACCGCTGGATCTGTCTGTCATTGATGTAAGCTTTATTTCCCTGAAAATCGTACTGCCCGCCATCAAGGAACTGCTGAAGCCCACAGGCCAGGTGCTGTGCCTGATCAAGCCCCAGTTCGAGGCCGGCAAGGAAAAGGTGGGCAAGAAGGGTGTGGTCCGGGACAAGGAGACCCACAAGGAAGTGCTGGACCATTTTGTATCCCTTGCCAGGGAACTGAATTTTACCATTTTGGGACTGACCTTCTCTCCGGTGAAGGGACCTGAAGGAAACATTGAATTTTTGGGGCATCTGACGCTTGCAGAGGATGCGCAAGGCATTGAGCCGGATACCGCTGACGTGGTGAACCAGGCCCATGCAGCCCTGGATAAGGGGGTATGATTGTGAAAAATGTAATTCTGACCCCGAACCCATACCGGGACAAAAACTTCCAGACTGTCCGGGAGGCCATGCGTATTCTGAAGAATGTGGGCATCCAGGCCAGAGTCTGCCTGCCCTTTGAAGTGGATCGCTCCTATGAACTGCCCCGGGATATCCGGTTCAGCCGACTGGACCGGGAGCTTGGCAATGCCGATGCGGTGATCTGCCTTGGCGGTGACGGTACCATCCTCCACATGGCCAAAATGGCCACCCGGAAGGGTCTGCCCATCCTGGGTGTTAACATTGGCACCATGGGCTTTATGGCGGAATTGGAATCCAGTGAAATGGATAAATTTGCAAGACTTGCTTCCGGCGAATATACCGTTGAAACCCGGATGATGCTGGATGTAACTGTTCATCGGGACCGGGATATCATCTGCCACGATATCTGTCTGAATGACGTGGCCATTACCAAGGGAAGCCTGGGCCGGATTGTTCATCTGAATGTGAAGTGTGACGGCGTGACCGCCCTGGAATGCGGCGGCGATGGTTTGATTCTCTCCACGCCCACCGGTTCCACGGCGTACAGCCTGTCTGCCGGCGGCCCCATTGTGGAGCCGGATGCCCGGAACATCATCATTACCCCGGTTTGCGCCCATGATATGATCAGCCGCAGCATTGTGGTGTCAGACAAGCGGACAGTGGCGGTACAGATGGTTCAGAACGCACGGCGCAATGCCTTCTTGTCGGTGGACGGCGGTAAGGCCATCCGCATGAACATGGGAGATACCGCCATCATTAAGAAATCTCACCTGGAAACGAAGCTGATCCGGCTCAATGACCGGAGCTTCTATGAGGTTCTCAATAATAAATTTGGAAAAAATTAAGGGGTGACTGGTTTGAAATCGAAAAGACAGGCAAAAATCATGGAGATTATCTCTACCACCAATGTGGAAACCCAGGAACAGCTGCTGCAGGAGCTCCAGGGGGCCGGTTTCACCAGCACCCAGGCCACCATTTCCCGGGACATCAAAGAGCTGCGGATTGTGAAAGAACTGACCAGCTTCGGCACATATCGGTATACCACTGCCGCACGGGAAATGCCCACAACCTTCTCCGGACGGCTCAATACCATTTTCCGGGAGTGTGTGACCAGTTTCGACTATGCCCAGAACATCATTGTCATCCACACGCTGCCGGGCCTGGCCAATGCGGCGGCTTCGGCCATGGATGCCATGAATATGAGTGTGGTGCTGGGTACCATCGCCGGTGACGATACGGTGTTTATCGTCATGCGGGATAATAATTCTGCCGCTGCCTTCTGCGGTGAGATCAAGAATTTGCTGAACTAAAGAAAGAGGGGGGGAAGTGCCGTGCTGGAGCTTCTGCATATTGAAAATATAGCGGTCATTGAATGTGCGGATATTTCCTTTGACCGGGGTTTCAACGTGCTGACCGGTGAGACCGGTGCTGGTAAATCCATCGTCATCGATGCCATTTCCGCCATTCTGGGGGAACGGGCCTACCGGGATATGATCCGCACCGGCACCACCAAAGCATCCGTCCGGGCGGTGTTCACCGAAGTGCCGGAATTCAGCTGGTTTGCGGACAACGGTGTAGAGTATGACCCGGAAACCGTGATCCAGCGGGAAATTCACCTGGATGGAAAGAATGTTTGCCGGGTCAACGGCAGCCTGGTGTCTGTGTCCATTCTGCGCAAACTCGGGATTCAACTGATTAACATTCACGGTCAGCATGATTCAGCATCCCTCTTTGACGAGGACAACCATCTGATGTTTCTGGATGCCTTCGGGGACAATGAAGCCCTCCGGGCAGCCTACACGGAAAAATACGAGACTGTGTCCAAACTCCGCCGGGAGATCGACCGGATCTCTATGGATGAGGGGGAAAAACTGCGCCGGATGGAAACGCTGCGGTTCCAGATCCAGGATATCGAAAAAGCGGACCTGAAGGCAGGCGAGGATGAAGAGCTGGAAGCACGGCGTAAGATTCTGCAAAATGCAGAAAAGCTGTCCGATGGTATGGAAGAGGCGGTGGAATGTCTCTATGGCGGGGATGATTCCGACGGTGCTTCTGGTTTGATTGCCCAGGCAGAGCACGCCCTGGCCAGACTTTCCCGGTTTACGGATGCCTATGCAGCCCTTCATGAGAAGGTGGCGGACCTGATGTATCAGGTCCAGGATGCGGCGGAAGAAGTCCGGAATGCCCGGGATGATCTGAGTTATTCCGCCGATGAATTGGAACAGATCGAATCAAGACTGGATAAAATTCACCGGCTCCGCCGGAAGTACGGCGTATCCTGTGCTGACATTCTGGATTATCTGGAAAAGGCCAAACAGGAACTGGATGAAATCGAATTTGCCGACGATCATGTGGAGCATCTGAAGAAAAAACTGAAAAAGGCCGAAAAGGAGGCATGGGATGCTGCCTTTGCCCTCCGGAAGAACCGGCAGGAGACGGCACAATCCATGGCGAAACGGATTTTGACAGAGCTGGCCCAGCTGGATATGCCAAGGGTGCAGTTCCAGGTGCAGTTTACCGAGCTGGACCTGACGGCAAACGGGGCAGATGCAGTGGCTTTTTATATGTCTGCCAACGCCGGCGAAGCATTGAAGCCCATGAGCAAAGTAGCCTCCGGCGGTGAATTGGCCAGAATCATGCTGGCCATGAAAAATGTGCTGGCGGAAAAGGATCAGG
>JBJDYI010000099.1:0-2677 GCA_051867165.1 Faecousia sp.
AATATATAAAATCCACTGAGGAGTTGAGAACATGGAAGGATTCCGCCTAGAGCAGTTTTGGTTTGCTCTGCTGCATAGCAATGAACCGCGGGAGCTGTGGCACCCGGAGTTGGAGATCGTCTTCCTTTTGCAAGGCACAGGCAGAGTCTACTTCTCAGATCTGAAAACCGCCTACACCCTGCGGGAAAGGGACATTTTTGTGGTGAATAGCTTCGAGGTGCAGGATTTTGAGCTTGACGGAGAATCCGCCGCGCTGTCGTTTTCTGTGTCGCCGGAGTTTTTAGGCAGCGTAGCGCCTGAACTGCTGAAGTATAAAGTGGATTGCCGCTCCTTTCTTCATGTGGATGAGAAACAATCGGCTTTTGATGTCCTGCGGCAGGATCTTGCCCGTGCCTTTCAGTCACTGAATAAAAAGGAAAGAACCGGCAGCGCCTATTCCAAAAGCAGTGCCGCTGCCATTCTGGAGGACTTGAGCCGGTATTTCCTGGATGACAGCCAGCAGATAGAAAGCGGCCGTGTCCAGGATACTCTGAAAAAAGTCACACAATACATTCAGGATCATTACCGGGAACGGATCACCCTGGACGAGCTGGCGAAGTACACCTTCCTGAGTAAGACCTATCTCTCCCGGTGCTTCTCCCGCTATCTGGGGACCTCCTTTACCGGCTATGTAGAGCTTCTGCGTCTGTCCGGTGCGTCCCGGCGTCTGGCGGGACAAGGCTCGCTGGCGCAAATCGCGGAAGAAAGTGGTTTTCCGAACGTCAACGCCATGATCCAGGCGTTCAAGCGATACCGGGGTGTCACCCCAGGCGAATACAGACGAACTCTGAACCAAAAGCAGGAAGCGGCCAGAGATATGGCGTTGCCGGAAGAGGGCAGCGAGGTGTTCGCCGCCCTGCTGCGCTATGCCGCAGTTCCTTCCTCCGCGCTGCCGGTGACGGAGCGGGTTCAGGAAGTGACCGTGGACACTGCAGGAAAAAAGGAACCCCTGTCTACCCACTGGAAGCGGCTGTTGAATGTGGGTTATGCCCGGAGCCTGACGGACAGCAGGGTACAGCAGGAGCTCCGAAGACTTCAGCAGGCCATTGGTTTCGAGTTTCTGCGGGTCAAGGGCGTCTTGGATGACGATATGTGCCTGCTGCGCCTGGATATGAACGGAAACCCAGTCATGAATTTTGCCTATGCAGACGAGGGAATTGATTTTATCCTCTCCCTGGGTGCAAAACCCATGCTGGAACTGAGCTTTATGCCCAGCCTCCTTGCGAAAAGCACCTTGGTTCGCTCTATGCGGGGCGGCCTTGTCTCTGGGCCGAAAGATCTGCCCCGCTGGCGGAATCTGATCGATTCTTTGATGGAGCATTTGGTGGCGCGTTATGGAAAGGAAACGGTGTCGCTATGGTTGTTTTCTCCCTGGCTGAACCCCGATTACATTGATATGGGATTTTTCAGTCGGGAGGAATATGCTGAAGTCTATGCCGCTTCTTACCGTGCGATTCGCGCTGCCGTCCCTCAGGCGCTGATTGTGGGGCCCGGAAGCGTTTCCTTCACAAACTGCTGGCCCTGGTATCTGGAAATGTGCCGTAAGTGGGACTGTATGCCGGATATCCTGTCCTTCCGTTCCTTTGCCGCCGTGGGGGAACGGGAGGAGGACGGAATGAAACTCATTGGTAATAACGAGAGTTTTCCTTTTGCGGTCAGCGAAGATGAGGACTTCATTGCGCACACTGCGGCGCAAATTCGTGATATTTTGAGGCAGGATGGTCTGGATCATATGCCTCTGATTCTGGAGGAGTGGAGCAACAATATCTGGCAGCGGGATCTGTGCAACGATACCTGCTATAAGTCTGCCTATCTGTTCAAAAATATTCTGGAAAACAACCAAACCCTCGGAGCCATGGGCTATTTTGCCCTCAATGACCGGCTTGACGAGGTGCCGCCCTCCACCGAGACCTTCCACGGGGGCTTCGGGCTGTTCACCCAGGATGACATCCCCAAAAGCGCTTGCCTGGCTATGGAACTGCTGGCCCAGATGGGCGACAGATTCATGCAGCAGGGGGAAGGCTATTTGGTATCCCAGCGGGGGACGGAAATTCAGATATTCCTGTATAACTACAGCCACTATGACCTGCTGTACCGCTACCGCCATGTAGCGAATATCAGCAGGACGGATCGGGACCAGGTATTTGTGTGCCAACAGTCCAGAGCTTTTTATATCCGCCTACAGAATTTACCGAAGGGGATGTACAAGGTTAGCCGCTATGGGATTACCCGCTCCGGCGGCAGCAGCTATGATGCCTGGGTACGGATGGGGGCGCCCAGCCCCATGGATCGGGAAGAACGGGAATTGCTGCGGCGGCTTGCCTGCCCTCAGTATCATACCGAAAGAATACAGGCAACGGAGGGGGAGCTGCATCTCCGGGTCAGTCTTGAACCCCAGGATGTTTGGCTGATTCGAATAAGAAATACATAATAAAAAGGCAAGAATTGTGGAAATCATCGATTCTTGCCTTTTTTGTCGTTAAAATATGCTCTTGCGGGGAAGTGCCGTCGGAAGCAGGCAAAAAAAACAGCAACAAAGATGAGAAAAGTGAAAAGGAAATTCCATTGCCGGAATTGGTTGAATTTTGTATAATCAGTACATATCAAGCTAAGGAGGCAGCTTAATATGAGTAAAAAT
>JBJDYI010000100.1:0-2668 GCA_051867165.1 Faecousia sp.
AGGTGTAACAGTGGCCCTGGCCGTTCTTGTCCACCTTCAGCTCCAGCATCTTCTTTTCGGAGATGTAGTCCGGCACCATCCGCTTGGCGGTACACTCAGCGGCCAGCTTCGTCAGATACCAGTAGGGCGTTCCCTCCCGGATGTTGTCCTCCTCCAGCACATAGATCAGCTTGGGGAAGGCCGGGGTAATCCATACGCCCTTTTCATTCTTCACGCCCTCATAACGCTGGCGCAGGGTCTCCTCGATGATCATGGCAAGGTCTTTCTTTTCCTGTTCAGACCGGGCTTCATTCAGATACATGAACACGGTAATGAAGGGGGCCTGGCCATTGGTGGTCATCAGAGTCACCACCTGGTACTGGATGGTCTGCACGCCCCGGCGGACTTCATCCCGCAGCCGGTCCTCCACCACCTTGGAGATGGCTTCTTCCCCGGGGGCGATGCCGTAGAGGGACACTTCCTCTTCCACGGTTTTGCGGATCTTTTCCCGGCTGACCTGGACAAAGGGGGCCAGGTGGGTCAGGGAAATGGACTGACCGCCGTACTGATTGGAGGCCACCTGGGCAATGATCTGGGTGGCAATATTGCAGGCGGTGGAGAAACTATGGGGTTTTTCGATGAGGGTGCCGGAAATCACGGTGCCGTTCTGGAGCATATCCTCCAGGTTCACCAGATCGCAGTTGTGCATGTGCTGGGCGTAGTAGTCGGAATCATGGAAATGGATGATGCCGGCTTCATGGGCCTGGACAATGTCTTCCGGCAGCAGGATCCGCTTGGTGATGTCCTTGCTGACCTCACCTGCCATGTAGTCACGCTGAACGGCATTGATGGTGGGGTTCTTGTTGGCGTTTTCCTGCTTGACTTCCTCATTGTTGCACTCGATGAGGCTGAGGATCCGGTCATCGGTGGTATTGGACTGCCGCAGCAGGCTGCGGACATAGCGGTAAGTAATATATTCTTTCGCCACTTCAAAAGCGCCGTGGGCCATGATGGACTTCTCCACCAGGTCCTGAATTTCCTCCACAGAGGGGCTGCGGCCCATGCTTTCACAGGAAATCCGGACGCTTTCAGAAATGCGTTCAATCTGCAGCGGGGTCATGCGGACCTTTTCTTCCGCGGCTTCATTGGCCTTGGTGACGGCATTGACAATTTTCTCAATGTTGAAGGTCTCTTCCGCGCCATTACGTTTGATGATCTTCATGGAATTTCCTCCTTCAGACGCTTTTCCTCTTGATTTACTTCGTGCAGGAGCTATTATACTAGATATTGTGTTTTTGTCAAGTATGCAGCACAAAATATAGTATACATCCTTTCGCCGTCGAAAAATAGCGGTTTTTCTGTCTGCTTTTTTCAGGTGGATATTTCCGGAAAGTTGGGGTTTTTCCCCCTGGCGCAAAAGAAAGGTTTGAATTGCAGCCGGGAATATGGTATAATACTGAAAAGCAATCTTTACATAATCCTGCCGGTTCTGATCACAAAAATGAAGGGAGTATTTTTTCATGAAAGAATTTTTCGGTACCTTGCCCAATGGAGAGACTGCCTCTCTTTACACCATATCCTGCGGCGGCCTGACCGCTGCCCTGACAGACTACGGCGCCACCCTGGTGCGGCTTTTTGTGCCGGACGCCGCCGGTAATGCAGCGGACGTGGTGCTGGGCTTTGATGATGCCAACGGCTACCGGGCGGCAAACGGCTCCTTCTTCGGCGCCACCGTGGGCCGGAACGCCAACCGCATCGGCGGAGCCAGCTTCTCCTTAAATGGCAAAACCGTCACTCTGACCCCCAATGAAAATTCCAACAACCTCCACAGCGGCATGGATTATTTCCACCTGCGTCTGTGGAAGGTGATTTCTGTCACCGATACCGCCGTTACGTTTGAGCTGGAGAGTCCCCATGGCGATCAGGGCTTCCCCGGCAACGCCACCATTCAAGTGACCTATGCACTGGACGCTGACGGCGGTCTGCACATCCGTTACGACGCGGTTTCCGATCAGGACACGGTATTCAATCTGACCAACCACAGCTATTTCAACCTGGCGGGCCATGACAAGGGCGAGGCTGCCATGGCACAGCTTCTGTGCATCCCCGGCCGGTTCTTCAATCCCGATGATGCCGAGAGTATCCCCACCGGCGAGCTGCGCAGCGTCGATGGCACTCCCATGGATTTCCGGGGCCCCAAGCCCATCGGCCAGGACATCGGCCAGGACTATGAGCCGCTGAAGCTCCAGGGCGGCTATGACCACAACTGGGAAGTTTACTGCAATCCCTGTGCCACCCTGACGGATCCCGTCTCCGGCCGTTCCATGGCAGTCTATACCGACTGCCCCGGCATCCAGTTCTATGCCGGCAATTTCCTGAACGAGACCGGCAAGGGCGGCACCCACTATGGCAAACGCACCGGTGTGGCTCTGGAAACCCAGTTCTGGCCCGATGCCCTCCACCACTCCGAATGGTCCCAGCCCATCACAAAGGCAGGCGAAAAATACCACAGCGAAACGATTTACCGGTTCAGCAAATAAACACAAAACAAGGAGCGGCAATGCCGCTCCTTGCGAGCTTGTCGAAAAACCCCTTCGGGCTTTTCCGCCAGTCTTTTGCAGTCTGCTGCGCGCATAATTTGTTCGCTGTGAGCGAACAAATTCCACACTTGCAGCCTGAGATGTATTTT
>JBJDYI010000101.1:0-9999 GCA_051867165.1 Faecousia sp.
TCCGATGATTCATGTTATTATGGGCCTGAAGGGCTCCGGTAAGACCAAGAAGCTGCTTGATGCCATCCATGACGCAGTGGCAGAAACCCACGGCGACGTCGTTTGCATCGAGTACGGCAAGAAGCTGACTTATGATGTCACCTACAAGGTTCGCCTGGTTGACTCCAAGGAGTACGGCATCAAGTCTTCCGAGATGCTGAAGGGCTTCCTGAGCGGTCTGCACGCCGGCAACTTCGATATCACCCATGTGTTTATCGACAACCTGTACAAGACCATCGGCACCGACATCGCTGCCGCAGAGGACTTTGTCGCATGGTGTGCCAAGTTCGCAGCCGAAAACAACATGGAAGTTACCATGACCATCTCCGAAGACGTGGCCAACGTCTCCGAGGCAATGAAGCAGTACATCTAATTCTTCCCGAGCGGCGCCGCTGTGAAAATTCACAGCGGCGCTTTTTTATGAAAAAACTGTTGCAAATCAGGGATATTTCATTATAATGTATCATGTGAAGTTATGTTGAAAAGGAGAAAATTGTGAGTACAACAGTCGTCAGAGAAAACAAGATGGGCGTCATGCCCATTGGCAAGCTGCTTGTCAATATGGCCCTGCCCATGATCGCGTCCATGCTGGTTCAGGCCCTTTATAACATCGTGGACAGCATCTATGTGGCCCAGATTTCGGAAAGCGCGGTGACCGCCCTGTCCCTGGCTTTCCCGATTCAGAATCTGCAGATTGGCTTTGCCGTCGGCATTGGCGTGGGTATCAATTCCCTGCTTAGCAAAAGTCTGGGCGAACGAAATCAGGAGGCGGTCAACCGGACCGCAGGCAACGGCTATGTGCTGATGATTCTGGTTACTGTGGCCTTTATGCTGTTTGGTATGTTCGGGGTCCGGCCTTATTATGAAATGCAGTCCAGTGTGGCAGAAACGGTGGAGGGCGGCATTGCCTATACCAGAATTTGCTGCCTGTTCGTGTTCGGTTCCTTCATCCAGATCCTCAACGAGCGTCTGCTCCAGGCCACCGGACGGACCGTTTACAGCATGATCACCCAGGGTGTGGGCGCCATCACCAACATCATTCTGGACCCTGTGTTTATTTTCGGCTGGTTTGGTCTTCCTGCCATGGGTGTGGCCGGCGCCGCCGTTGCCACCGTCATTGGTCAATGGGTGGGTGCGCTGGTTGGTCTGTATCTGAATGGAACACACAACCCGGAAGTCCAGTTCGGCAGGCAGTATTTCCGCCTGGATGGCCGGATTGTGGGCAGTATTCTGGCGGTGGGTATCCCCACCATCATCATGAACGGCATCGGCTCCGTCATGAATTTCGGCATGAATCAGATTCTCCAGGGCTTCACGGAAACAGCCACCGGCGTATTCGGCATTTACTTCAAGCTCCAGAGCTTTTTCTTCATGCCCCTGTTCGGTCTGAACGGCGCCACCATTTCCATCCTTGCCTATAACTATGGTGCCCGGAAGCCGGAACGGATGGTGAAAACTCTGAAGCTGACGGTGGCCTCTGCCGTGGCGCTGATGGTATTGGGCTTTGCCGTGTTCCAGATGGTGCCGGATCTGCTGCTGGGGCTTTTCAATCCCAGTGATGCCTTCCTGGAGATTGGCCGGTCCTGCCTGCGGACCATCAGTTACAGCTTCCCGCTGGCAGCGGTATGCATCGCGCTGGGAGCCAGTTTCCAGGCATTGGGCAACGGGATCTATTCCACCATTACCTCATTGTGCCGGCAGATGCTGGTGCTGCTGCCGGTGGCCTATCTGCTGAGTCTGACCGGAGATGTGCATCTGGTGTGGCTGTCCTATCCCATCGCGGAACTGGTGAGTCTGGCTACCACCCTGTTCTTCTTCCGCCGGATCTATCGCCAGAAGATCCAGCCGCTCCTGAAAGCATAAATCAGCATTTTGCGGCAGATTACAAATCTCTATAACAAAAAACACCGGAAAAGGCGAACCTTTTCCGGTGTTTTTCTTTGTTCAGCTTCAGCGATTAGCCGTTGGCACGCATCTGAGCGAAGCACTCGCTACAGAACACGGGACGGTCGGACTTGGGCTGGAAGGGAACCTTTGCTTCGCCGCCGCAGCGAGCGCAGGTTGCAGTAAAGAACTCACGGGGAGCGCGGGTAGCGTTCTTGCGGGCATTACGGCAGTCCTTGCAAGCCTTGGGCTCGTTCTGGAAACCGCGCTCAGCATAGAAAGCCTGCTCGCCAGCGGTGAACACGAACTCATTGCCGCAATCTTTGCACACTAAAGTCTTATCTTCGTACATGGAAAAATACCTCTCTTCGGTTAGATGTTGCCCCGTGAAAGCCCAAAGGAATTTGTGGTAACGCAGGGTCGGATGAATGTGATGGCATAATCTGCCACAAATCGCATTATACACAAATGTGGAGAATTTGTCAATCGTTTCTAATAATATTTGCCCGGTAATTTCGAATTTTATGCAATCCGTCCTGGAGAAAATAAAAGATTTCCGGAAAATGGAATCTCCGGAAATCTTTGGATCTCAAATGGAAAACTGAGATTGTCCTTCATAGGGAATGTGCAGATGGTCGTAGGCCAGGGTTGTAACGCAGCGTCCCCGGGGGGTCCGGGTCAGGAATCCCAGCTGCATCAGATAGGGCTCATACACATCTTCCAGGGTGACAGCCTCTTCCCCGATGGTGGCAGCCAGGGTCTCCAGACCAACAGGGCCGCCGGCATAATTCTGAATAATGGCGGTGAGCATCCGGCGGTCAATGTTGTCCAGGCCCAGGCGGTCCACTTCCAGCCGCTGCAGAGCCAGGTCGGCTGCTTCCTTGGTGATGGTGCCGTCGCCCATGACTTCGGCAAAGTCACGGACCCGGCGTAGGAACCGGTTGGCAATGCGGGGAGTACCACGGCTCCGGGAAGCAATCTCCATGGCGCCCTCCGGCGCGATGGGCATGCCCAGAATGGTGGCACTGCGGGTGACAATTTTGGCCAGCTCTTCCGGGGTGTACAGCTCCAACCGCAGGTTCACACCGAACCGGTCCCGCAAGGGAGCGGAGAGCTGACCGGCCCGGGTGGTGGCACCCACCAGGGTGAATTTGGGCAGATCCAGCCGGATGGAATTGGCGCTGGGACCCTTGCCCACGATGATATCAATGGCAAAGTCCTCCATAGCCGGATACAGGATCTCTTCCACAACACGGTTCAGCCGGTGGATCTCGTCAATAAAGAGAATGTCACCGGGATTCAGGTTGGTGAGCAGAGCTGCCAGATCGCCGGGCTTTTCAATGGCGGGGCCGGAGGTGATGCGGATACCCGCCCCCATCTCGTTGGCGATGACACCGGCCAACGTGGTTTTGCCCAGACCGGGTGGGCCGTAGAGCAGAGTATGATCCAGGGGTTCGTTCCGGCGGCGGGCTGCCTCAATATAAATGGCAAGATTTCCCTTGGCCTTTTCCTGACCGGTGTAGTCGCTGAGCAGCTTGGGCCGCAAGCCGATTTCACCGGCATCCTGGGGGGCGAAGGTAGGAGAGATAATGGGGGCATCCAGATCCTGAGAAAATTGCAGACTCATAAAGACCTCCGAGTGTTAAAGATAGAACAGCTGATAGATGACCATGACGGCCCCCAGAATCCCGAAAGCCATGGGGAACTTCAACACGGTGGAAAGCCGGATGGTATTCCAGTCCACCTTGTCGGGGGTCATCCGCTGCTTCTGCATCTCCTGGAAAGCCAGATAAAGATGCTTCCAGCGCAGCTTGCAGCCAATAAAGGTATAGGCGGCGAACGTCAGAAAGCCGAGACCCATGACCAGCAGCGTCTTGCTCCGCCAGAAAAGAGACACCAGAACCAGCACAGGCAGGAAAAAATAGCGATAGACATTGGCCATGTGAACAGCTCCGGGGGCCTTCGGGACAGCTTGGGGCGTTTTTTTATTTTTCATGGATCAAACCTCAAATTCCGGGAGCTTATCCCTTCATCACCATAGCCCGCAGGGCATGGCGGATCATTTCTTCTGTGGTAGCGCTGGGATCCACACCCTTCAGGGCGGCATGGATCTCCGCCGGAGAGTAGCCCAGCTCTTGCAGGGCGGCATGAGCCATAGTGGCGTTGCTGCCAGTCTGTACAGGCGCCGCAGCGGCATTGCCCATGGAGAAATCCAGCTCCAGGTTGCTGCCGCCCAGCTTGTCCTTCAGTTCCAGGATGATGCGCTGGGCGATCTTCTTGCCCACACCCTGGGCAGCAGTGAGCATTTTTTCATCCCCGGTCATCACAGCCAGGGTGAAATTCTGGGGGCCCCCGGAGGACAAAATGGCCATGGCGGCCTTGGGGCCCACACCATTGACGGAGGTCAGCAGTTCATAGCAGCGCTGCTCTTCCTTGCTGATAAATCCATAGAGGTCGTAGGCATCCTCCCGGATGGACTCGGTGATGTAAAGCCGGGCATTCTGATTCAGCTTCAGCTGACCGGCCGTATAGGCCGTGATGCGGCATCCGTAGCCCACACCGCCGCAGTCGATGACGGCCAAACCAGGCTCCAGGAGCGCAACAGGACCGGAAACATAATATAGCATGGGAACCCTCCCGTTTATTTCAGTTGATTTTGGGCCCGCGCCAGCAGGGATGTGGCAGACCGGGCATGGCATAGTGCGATGGCGATGGCATCGGCGGCATCATCGGGTTTGGGCATGGCCTGCAGATGAAGAAGCCGTTTGGTCATGTCCTGGACCTGACGTTTGGTGGCGTTGCCATAGCCTACCACAGCCTGCTTGACCTGCATGGGTTTGTACTCATAGAAAGGGATTCCAGCCTGCCGGATGGCCAGCAGGATGACACCGCGGCTTTGGGCCACATTGATGCCTGTGGTGACATTCTGGCCGAAGAACAGCTCTTCGATGGCCACTGCATCCGGCTGGGAAACCCGGAGCAGCTCGGTCATGTCGTTGTAGATGACTTCCAGCCGCCAGGCAAACTCTGTGTTGGGGGGTGTTGTAATGGCACCGCAGTTCAGGAGGTGAAACTGACTGCCCTGGGCGTCGATGAGACCAAAACCCGTGATGCCATAACCCGGGTCAATCCCCAGGATCCGCATTACAGACCCGCTCCCGCGATTATCAGCAGCTGATAGATCACAAACCCGATCATAAAAACCAGCCCGATCCGGGCAGCCCAGATCTGCCAGCCAGGACGGGGAACATAACCCTTCTGCTGCGCATCGATATTTTCGTTCATGTGGTCCATTCCATTCACCTCATCTGTTATGATAGCACATTTGTTTTCATTTTCCTAGTGAGATTTTTGCTTTCCAGCATTTATTCCTTTCCTACTTTCCTTTTGGCGCCGCCCACACAAAAACCACCTCCGGAGAGCCGGAGGTGGTCAATTGCGTTATACGGTTCTGGTCCATTCGGTGATCAGCAGGCCGGGGATCATCCAGACCAGCTGATACAGCAGCACATGGGAGGGGGTCAGCAGCTCGGTGGTACCCAGGTAGGCCAGGGCCGCCATGATCAGCATGCCCAGAATACCGCCCACCAGATGAATGGCAACGCCCAGACAGCAGGAGGTGCGCAGGGCCCGGGCGCCGGAAACGGCATAGGCAAAACCAGCCAGATCATCCCGGGTGGCCAGCGCCAGTGCGGAGGTTTCGGGATCGGCGCTGTAAACGCTCAGGGTGCTGCGCTGCTCCTGATCCGGGAAGCGAATCCGGCGGGTATTCACGTTGAATTTGGCCCGCAGCAGGCTGTCCGTCAGCATAAAGTCACAGCCAATGAGCACCGGGGTGATCTTCCGATTGCTGCACAGGGAGATAATGCCAGCGGCGGAAGAACGCATTTTCGCGTAGGAGATGGCGAATACTGCACACAGCTGGCCATCAATGGAGGCATAGACCGCCTGATTCACCATGGTGCCCTCCGGAATTTCCACACCCATGTCCTGCAGGAAGTCCAGGGTGCCCATCAGCACAGGTTCGCCGCAGACTTCACCGCCAATGCCGCCGCTGCCATAGTCGTGGAAGTTTTCGATGTGGTGGAGCACGCCGTTCCGGCTTTCCAGCATCTTCCGGAAAACAGGCTCCAGACTGCCGCCGGCCGCATAGATCAGGGAGGTGGTGTAGGATACCACCGTATCGGGATCCCGGTCGCCGTAGAACTTGACGCCGTTGAGCTTGGTGGTGTTCTGAGGGAACAGGTCTTCATCCCGCAGGGGGAAGGCAGCCTTGCCGCACAGGCCCTTAACGCCCTGCCATCCGCACAGCACAGTGCCCACCATGTGCAGCCGCCGCTCCAGCAGGGCGGCAGGACGGCTCAGGGACACAAAGAAGCTGGCAGGGACTGCCACCAGCAGACTGGTGGACAGGATCTGAATGGCCAGACTGGACCCATGCATGATACCGGCAAAAACAGAGATGGCGATGCATACCAGCAAACTCAGCATACAATAGATGCTCTGAACCAGTTCCGGACCGGTGCGTTTTGCGTACTGGTCCATGAAATCTTCCACTTCACCGTCCCGGCGGAGGATACCGGCCTTCCCTTCGTAAAACGCCGGCTCTTTCACGATTGCGTGGAGGCGAACAGCCTTGCGCATGCTGTCCATCTGGGCCATTTCGGTGGAGTGGCGCTGGTACCGGGCCCACAGGGCCATGGTAATTTCCAGGCTGAAGGCAGCGCAGCAAGGGATCCGCAGTTCAGACAGGCAGAACACCGCGTCGACACAGCAGGCGATAAAGGTCAGGCTCAGCATGGTGTTGATGGTGAAGCGGCCTTTGAGCAGGTCGCCCAGACCGTCCAGCATCTGTCCGCAGCCGAGATAAGCCGACAGCAGCATGGACAGAATCTGGCTGAAAATCACAAACCGCAGGCGGTTTTCCGGGATCATGTTCAGGGAGAACAGGGTGGTGGTGATGATACAAAGAACCACCAGAACCAGATTCAGGACAATGGAAATCTGAATACGGCCAATGCCCATTTCAGAAAGTTCGTAGTACCGTTTTTCAGGACCGGCCACCAGTTTCTTCTTCAGTTCCCGCAGGCGCGTGCGGGGATTGTAGATAATTTGGGGCGCGGGCTCCTCTTTCGGGACTTCCGCGGCAGGTTCCTCCGCGACGGTGTCCATGCGGATGGTTTCTCCGTCGGGAACATCCTCCCCAGAACGCGCGGCAGCGTCGGAAACCATGTCCAGCTGGATGGTTGCATCCTCTGTGATGGCATCCATGCGGATGGTTTCTTCGTCGGAAACCTGGGGGGTATCCTTTTGCTGCATGATCTCATTAATCAGATCGTTCATGCGGATGGTGTCCATGGGAGCACCCTGGACATCACCTTCCGATTCAGCCGGCTCTTCCCCGGCAGCGTCCCCAGTCATTTCAGGGGAATCGGACAGCTGGGCAATCAGATCGTTGAGGCGGCCCGTGTCCATGGAAACCGTGGATTCGGCTTCCGGCTCAGCCGTTTGCGGGGCTTGCTCTGCATCCCAGGGTTCCAAAAGCTGTTCCAGATTGTCGGGCAGCGTTTCAATGTCCTGCGCGGAGGACTCGTCGATATCGGGGGATGCATGGAATTCGCTGAGAATATCGTCCAGATCGAATTCCTCTAATTCGTTTTTATCTTCCATTTGTGGATTCCTCCTGGGGATTTCTTATCCAAGACGCTGGCGTACGGCCTCATACAGCAGGATGGATGCAGCGGCGGATGCATTCAGGGAAGAGATTTTTCCCTTCATGGGAATGTGTACCATCACATCGCAGTTTTTCCGGACCAGCTGGCTCATGCCATCGCCTTCGTTACCAATGACGATGGCGACAGGGCCGGTCAGGTCTGCCTTGTACATGGGGATGGAGCCTTCGGCGGCGGTGCCGAAGATCCACACGCCCTTTTCCTTCAGTTCCTTGATGGCATTGTTCACATTGGTGACCCGGGCGACCTTCATATATTCCACAGCGCCGGCGGATGCCTTGGCCACGGTGGCCGTCAGGCCCACGCTGCGGCGCTTGGGAATGATGACACCATGGGCGCCGGCACATTCCGCGCTGCGCATGATGGCGCCCAGATTATGGGGATCGCTCAGCTCATCGCAGATCACCAGCAGGGGCGCTTCGCCCCGGGAAGCGGCTTCTTCCAGCAGGTCGTCGATGGTATAGTATACATGGGCGGCAGCCAGGGCGATGATGCCCTGATGGGCCCGGGTGGTGGACATCTGGTCCAGCTTCCGGCGGTCCACAGGTACCACCACAGCGCCAGCCTCCTTGGCCTGAGCAGCCAGACGCTGCAGCCCCCGGTCCGTATCACCGGCAGCCACAAAAACCTTGTCGATGGTGCGGCCTGCGCTCAGGGCTTCCGAGATGGCGTTGCGGCCTTCCAGCTGGCCTTCCACTTCCTCCACAGGAGTGGGACGCTCTGCAAAGCGGTCGGCACGGCGGGGCATTTCACGTCCCTGGGGACGACGTTTTTCGTTCATAATATTCCTCCATATTGGGAAATCCAATATTTTTTGCACATAATTATAGATGATAGCATTATAGCAGATTCTTTGGAATTTCACAATAGGATTTTGAAAAGCCGAAAATATTTAACAATTTTACGGAAATTCACAGAAAATTTACTGCCGCAGCAGGTTTCCTGCGTTGCTTACAGGAAAAATATGTGATATGATTGGATAACATCGTTATGCCCCAAGGAGGCAATTCAATGGACAATCATCAAAAAGACCACAACAATAATCGAAAACCAGGCGGGGAAAATGACCGCTCCAAGCAGATTGGAGCAGCGGTCATTGTGTCCCTGGCACTGATTCTGCTGTTCACCTGGGTGTTCAACACCATCTCCAACAGCCAGTATACCCAGACCACTTATTCCGAGTTTTTGCAGGCCAAGGAAAACGGAGAACTGGCAGAGGTGGAACTGAAGTACGACCGGATCCTCTATATGACCAAAGAGGAAGCGGCCAAGGACCCGAAGGATCAGCGGGCCTGCTTTACCGGCTTGCCGGTGGGAACCGATGGCGATGCCCTGCTGCAGGAACTGCATGAAATGGGCGTCAAGGGAGATTCCGAGATCATGGAGGATAACTCTCTGATCATTTCCATCCTGTACTATGCCATGATGTTCGCCATCCTGTTCTTCTTCATGCGCAGCCTGACCCGCCGGATGGGTGGAGAAAGCATGATGGGCAGCTTTGGCAAGAGCAAGGCCAAGGTCTATATGGAAAAGCAGACCGGCGTCACCTTCAAGGATGTGGCCGGCCAGGACGAAGCCAAGGAGTCCCTCCAGGAGATCATTGATTTCCTCCACAATCCCCAGAAATATACTGCCATCGGCGCAAAGCTGCCCAAGGGCGCGCTTCTGGTGGGCTCTCCCGGTACCGGTAAAACGTTGCTTGCCAAGGCCGTGGCTGGTGAAGCGGATGTTCCCTTCTTCTCCATGTCCGGTTCTGACTTTGTGGAGATGTTCGTGGGTATGGGCGCCAGCCGGGTCCGGGATCTGTTCCAGCAGGCCCAGAAGGTGGCTCCCTGTATCATCTTCATTGATGAAATCGACGCCGTGGGCCGCTCCCGCGATAATCGCTACGGCAACAACTCCGAGCAGGAGCAGACCCTGAACCAGCTACTGAACGAGATCGACGGTTTCGAGCCCTCCAAGGGCATCGTGTGCCTGGCCGCAACCAACCGTCCCGAGATCCTGGACAAGGCCCTGCTGCGGCCCGGCCGTTTCGACCGCCGGATCATCGTGGATCGTCCCAATCTCCAGGGCCGTTTGGACACGCTGAAGGTTCACACCCGAAAGATCAAGCTCAGCGAGGATGTGGATCTGCGGAAGATTGCCCAGGCCACTGCCGGCGCCGTGGGCGCGGATCTTGCCAACCTGGTCAATGAAGCCGCCCTCCGGGCGGTCCGGAAGGGCCGGAAGGCTGTGAATCAGGAGGATCTGCTGGTTTCCTTTGAGACGGTCATTGCCGGTACCGAGAAAAAGAACACCGTGCTGACGGATATGGAAAAGCGGCTGGTTTCCTACCATGAGGTGG
>JBJDYI010000102.1:0-2657 GCA_051867165.1 Faecousia sp.
CTTCTGGAGCGGGAACGGGAGGTTCCCATCCAGATGTCCCTGAACGAACTGCTGGGAGAAACCATCCCGGTAGAACAAATTTTGAAGGAGCGAATTATACCATGCAGAAATCGAACAATGAAATCGTAGAAAGTGTCCTTATTGGTATTCCGGCAGACCTGCTGGAGGAAGTGGGTATCGACCTGTACTCTACCATCCAGATGAGCGTCTCCCGTGGCCGGATCATCATCGAACCCGTGGACGAGGAAGAAAGCGCGTTTCACCAGCGGTGTCCCCATGCCTGCTGCTGCGAGGGGTGCCGGAGATGAAGATATATCGGATTATCGGCAACGAGGGCAGGATCACCATTCCCTACACCATCCGACAGGCGATAGGTTTTCTGCCGGATGATGTAGTGTCCTTCCAGCTCATGGAGGACGACAGTGTGCTGGTACGCAGGGAAGCGCTGCGGGGGCAGGAGAAGATTCCCCCCGGCTCCGGGCGGGACGCTTCCCTCATAGCTTTCCTGGAAAGTCTGGATGAAAAGCAGCGGTACAGCGCACTGGTGCATCTGTCTGTCCTGTGGGCGCAGAGCCATGACAAAAACCCGGGGAGGGATCAGGAATGAGCGGATACCGGGTTGTGTATGTGGAGCCGGGGAAGCCTGCCGTGGAAAAGGAGATCGGCACCAAGCTGGAGGATCTTCAGGAGGCGGTAGGCGGGCTCATTGAGTGCATTTATGCCCATGACGACGGAACCCTCCTTGTCGGAAACGATGAAGCAAAGCTTCTGGGCATGGAGGGCAACCGCAGACTGGACAGCGGCTCCATCATCGCGGGGCCGTTCTTCGTAATCGGGGATGCCGGGGAAAACTTCCGCTCCCTGACAGACGCGGAGGTAAGCCGGTATCTTCAGGTATACGCCGAACCTCAGCAGATTTCCCAGCGGGAAGTGCAGGCGGATATGGGCTTTACATTCTACTGCTTCTGAGAGGTGCGACATGAAAATCAAAGCAAGAATTGACAGAATGGTGAATACCGGAAACGTCAAGGCCATTGCCTCCGTTTCTCTCGACGGGATGTTTGTGGTGAAGAACCTGAAGGTCATGGATGGGAAAAAGGGGCTGTTTGTGTCCATGCCCCAGGAATCCTATTCCGGGAAGGACGGGCAGAAAAAGTACAGCAATACCTTCTTCGCCCTGACCAATTCCGCGAAGCTGGCGCTGCAGGAATCGGTTTTGCAGGCATACCAGCAGCAGATCGACCCCACTTACACGCCAAAGCAGAGCTATGGGGATCCGGGATATCCACAGGAGGTTCAGCACCAGCGGGACTACTATCCACAGCAGTACCCGGAACCCCAGTACCCGGACTGGGTCAATGACTGCGATAACGGGATGTTTCCCATGGAGATGGGCGGCATGTAACCCAGAATTTCATATCAGCAGCCGCCTCTGCCAAAAGCAGGGGCTTATTTTTTTGCAGAAAGGAATGACCAAATGATATTGAACCTGAAACGCTATATTTCTTTACTTCTGGTTCTGATGCTCCTCATTGGCATCGTACCCACGGCCCATGCAGATGAAATCAATACAGGGGATGTAGTGGGAAATTCGGAGCAGACGGAAGCTTTGGAAGATGACAGCAGTGCGTTATCCCCGGCTCCCATGGCGTTGAGTGCGGCTGGGGACTATGCGGTGATGTCCATTGCCAGCTCCCAGAACAGCATCATGCTGTTTGATTATGCGGATAATGGAAATTACACCACTGTTCTCAATTCTCAGGTTGCCTGCGCCTACAAGCCCAATGGCTCCGGCACCACCCGAACAGCCTACATCAAAAACCTGGGCTGGCACTTTGCCCGGTACGGTGGTGTGGCCTATCCCGACGATCCCCTGTACTGCATCGAGCCGTGGCGCAGCTACGGCGCCAGCACTTCCGGCAACTCCGTCGACCGGGGCGTAACGCTGGACGGCAGCGGCAGCACCACCGGCAGCAATGTGTGGTACGCTCTGCCCGCTGCCCGGAGAGAAGCCATTGGCCTGATTCTTCTCTACAGCAATCAGATGTGGGACAAGTCTGTCAGTGTCGCTACCACAAAGAAGGACAGCAATCCCAATGTCCCCCTGCGGATTGCGACTCAGTTCCTCATTTACGAGATTGTCTGCGGACTGCGGAATCCCACCACCTTTGAGAGTAACTCCACCAACGAGTGCGGCACCTCCGGCGATATCTTCTACAACGCTGGAGAAGCCAGCGTCCCATATTTCGCGCCCAAGTATAACGCGCTGGTGGACACGATCCAGGCGGCGAAGAAAATTCCCAGCTTTACCGCTTCCTCCAGCGGCAGTGCGCCCACCATCACCCTGAACGGGGAGGAAACCTCAGTCATGGACAGCAACGGCGTCCTGTCAAATTTCTCCTTCACGGACGGCAATGGCGCGGAGTTTTACAAGAGCGGAAATACCCTGTACATCACGCAAACGGGAGATATTTCCGAATCTACAGTATTCAAAGCCGCCCGGAATCTGCCCTCCGCGTCCAGTTCCACCTATAACGTGTGGTATATGTCAGGCTCCACCTACCAGACAACGGTATCCCTTGCAAGTGCGTCCACAGGCAGCCTCAATGCCTACTTCAAGCTGAAGGCTGTCCCTCAGGTGGGTAACATCAGAGTGA
>JBJDYI010000103.1:0-2648 GCA_051867165.1 Faecousia sp.
GGATATCTTCTGAAATTTCTTTGGATCAATATGCAGACCGATGTGGATGCCTCGGTTGACGATTTAAGCATTCTCATCCACGGTGCGCTGGAAGCGATGGTTCAGAAAGATCGGAATGCGCCGGCACACAGAAACGGAGAATAATACAATGCCCCAGTTTACCAAATATGCTTTGGAAAATTCCTTGAAAAAGTTGCTGCTGCAAAAACCACTGAATAAAATCACCATCAATGATATCACCGAGGACTGCGGAATTAACCGCATGACCTTTTATTACCACTTTAAGGATATCTATGATCTGGTGGAATGGGCCTGCTTGGAAGATGCAAGGCAGGCATTGGAAGGAAAAAAGACCTACGAGACATGGCAGCAGGGCTTTGTTCAGATTTTCCACGCTGTGCGGGACAATAAGCCTTTCATCATGAACGTGTACCGCTGCGTCAGTCGGGAGCAAGTTGAGAAATACCTGAATCCTTTGACAGACGATCTCCTGATGGGAGTTATCAACGAGCTTGCCACGGGTATGGTCGTCCGAGAAGAGGATAAGGCTTTCATTGCTCAGGTCTATTCCTACGCCTTTGTGGGGCTGATGCTGGACTGGATCAAGGATGATATGAAACAGGAGCCGCAGACGCTGGTGGGGCGGTTTGCTCTGGTGATTCAAGACGATATTTCTCTGGCTCTGAACCGTTTCCGGTTGGATCGTTCTGCATCAGATCCCGGTAATTGATAAAATTCACAGCAATTATGCCTCCCTGATGGATTCTTCATCAGGGAGGCTGTTCTGTTTATTGTGAAAAAAGAGCAGCTGCCATACAATGATGTCACCAAAAGAAAAACACAACTAAAAAGGAGCTGCTATTATGTATTATTCTGCTGGAACCTATGAAGCCTTCGCACACCCGGAAAAACCGGAGGGTGTAGACAGCAAATCCGCCTATATCATTGGCACCGGCCTTGCCGGTCTGGCCGCCGCATTCTATCTGGTCCGGGATGGCCAGATGAAGGGTGAGCGGATTCACCTGCTGGAAAAACTGGAGTTGGCCGGAGGAAGCTGCGATGGCCGCAAGGACATCACCAAGGGCTTCTATATGCGGGGCGGCCGGGAAATGGATAACCATTTTGAGGTCATGTGGGATATTTTCCGGGATGTACCCTCTCTGGAGAATCCTGAGATTTCCGTGCTGGATGAGTATTACTGGCTCAACAAGCATGATCCCAACTACTCTCTGTGCCGCGCTACCGTAAACTGTGGCGAGGATGCCCACACCGATAAAAAATTCGGTCTGGACAAGGAATCCGCCATGGCCCTGTCCAGACTGTTCATCACCCCGGAAAAGGATCTGGAGGGAAAGAAGATCTCCGAAGTCATGCCGGATTCCTTCTGGCAGACCAACTTCTGGCTCTACTGGCAGACCATGTTCGCCTTCCAGCGCTGGTCCAGTGCATTGGAAATGAAGCGGTATCTGTGCCGGTATGTCCACCACATCGACGGCCTGCCGGATTTCAGCGCCCTGCGATTCACAAAGTATAATCAGTATGAGAGCCTGATTCTGCCCCTTGCCAAGTATCTGGAAAGCTACGGCGTGAAGATCGAGTACGGGATGGATGTGAAGAATGTCATCATCGAAACCGTGGGCGACCAAAAAATCGCAAAACAGATCGTCTACATCAAGGATGGTCAGGAGCAGACGATTGACCTGATTAAAGATGACCTGGTGTTCATCACCAACGGCTGCTGCACTGACACTTCCTGCTACGGTGATCAGACCCATGCACCGGATTTGTCCCAGGTGAAAAACGGCGCGGGCGAATCCTGGGATCTGTGGAAGAACATCGCAAAGCAGGCCCAGCATGGCGAGTTTGGCAATCCAGACAATTTCTGTACGGATTTTGAGGCCACCAACTGGATGAGCGCTACGGTGGAAACCAAAAACGAGGAAATCATCCAGCATATCATTAACATCTGCCACCGGGATCCCCGTGCAGGTAAGGTCACCACCGGCGGCATCGTCACCGTGAAGGACAGCTTTGATAACTGGATGCTCTCCTGGACAATTAACCGCCAGCCCCAGTTTAAGAGTCAGGACAAGGACACCGTACTGGTATGGCTCTATGCTCTGAACACCAATGTTGAAGGGAACTTCGTCAAGAAGCCCATGCGAGGGTGCACCGGTGAGGAAATCTGCCGGGAGTGGCTGTACCATATCGGTATTCCGGAGGCGGAGATCGAGGGACTTGCCAAGGATGCCTGCAATACCACCACCTGCTTCATGCCCTTCATCAATGCTTTCTTCCAGCCCAGAAAGAACGAGGATCGGCCTAAGGTGGTGCCGGATGGGGCCGTCAACTTTGCGTTCCTGGGTCAGTTTGCTGAGACCCCGCGTGATACGATTTTTACCATTGAGTATTCCATGCGTACCGGTATGGAATCCGTCTACACTCTGCTGAATGTTGATCGGGGCGTACCGGAAGTCTGGGGCAGCAAGTATGATATCCGGGAACTGCTGCGGGCATGCTACTATGCCATCGATAAGAAACCTATCACAGAAGTCAAGCTGTCCTTTAAGGAAAAGGAACTGCTGAAAACCGTAATGAAGAAAGTTCGGGGAACCGATCTTGAGCTGCTTCTGAAAGACAGCGGACTG
>JBJDYI010000104.1:0-40729 GCA_051867165.1 Faecousia sp.
ACGCAGAATGCGCAAACCTTCTTACGCTTGCGGGGACGCATACGCTGTTCGTTAGACATGAGATTTCCCTCCTTGTAAGTTTTGTAGAAAAGTTCGGGTGTTACCCTTTAGAAGGGCAGCTGGGCGTCATCGTCCTCCAGCATCGCAAAGTCGGATGCGGGAGCTGCTGCGGGGGCAGAATAGCCGCCGTAGCTGGGAGCGGGCGCATTGAAGCTACCGTAACTACCGTTACCGTAGCCGCCCTGGTTGCTGCCGTAGGCGCTGCCGCCGTAGGAAGAACCGGAGTCATTGTCCCGCTTGCTGTCGCCAAAGTAGCAGTTGTCTGCCACGACTTCAGCAGTGCGACGCTTGTTGCCATCCTTGTCGGTCCAGGATCTGATCTGGAGCCGGCCGGAAACCACGATCATACGACCCTTGGTGAAATACTTGGAGACAAATTCTCCGGTCTGACGCCAAGCGACACAATCGATGAAGTCGGTTTCCTTTTCGCCGCCGTCTCTGCCGCCGAAGTCACGGTCGACAGCCACGGTGAAACTGGCAACAGCAATGCCGCTGCCGGTCCGGCGAAGCTCGGGATCACGGGTCAGGCGGCCCATGATGGTGATGTGGTTGAGCATGAAATTACTCCTCCACGACGGTGGTCAGGCAGCGCATAACGCCTTCAGTGATCTTCATCACGCGCTCCAGCTCAGCGGGGAACTCGGGCTTGGCTTCCATGTTCATCAGAACGTAGTAGCCTTCTGCCATGTCGTTGATGGGGTAGGCCAGCCGACGCTTGCCCCACTCATCAATGTTAGTCAGAGTACCCTCCGCTTCCACCATTGCCTTGAACTTTTCCACAAGTGCTGCGATGCCCTCTTCGCCGATGGTAGCGTCGATGATGTAGAGCACCTCATACTTACCGGTGATCTTAGCCATGTTGATTGCACCTCCTTTTGGACTTTTAGGCCCACGGTCGCGCCGTGAGCAAGGATTTGTCCACATTCGCAGACCAGCTTATTTTATAGGAATTGACTGAATTTGTCAAGAACTTTTTGTGAAAAAGTTTCGCTTTTTCAGGGATTCCTGTGCAGATAAATCTTTATGGGGGCTCCATAAAATCTAAAAGGAGGACAAATGTCCTCCTTTTTTACAGTTCGTATTCTCTGATCACTTCCGTGGGGCCTTCCAGCAAAATGGAATCCACTGTGCCGTCCTGGCCGCCGATGGTGATCTTCAGAGTGCCGCCGGGGTTATGGGCCGTCAGAACCCTGCCGGTCATCTGGCCCCGGAGCCACATGACAGCGGCGGTACTGCCGGTGCCGGTGCCACAGGCCAGGGTAAAGTCCTCCACACCCCGTTCGAAGGTGAGAAGATTCACTTCATCTTCCCCGATGATCTGATAGTAGTTCACATTGGCCCCCTTGGGGAAGGCAGGGTCGAACCGGAGGGCGCGCATCTCCTCCCGGAGGGAATCGGCCTGCTTGTGCAGATCCCCGTGATATTCCCGGACCCCATGTGGCACACCGGGATCCCCCAGCTCCACATAGGCCACGTCGTCTTTCCGGTTTAAATCCAGGATGCCGGGGTTGTTCAGCTTCACCCGATACCGGTTCTCGTCAATGCGCCAGCCGGGCACCAAACCGGCATCGGTCTGCACCGTCATGGTTTCTCCGGCAATGCCATGGTCATAGGCATACCGGCAGATACATCGGGCGCCGTTGCCGCACATTTCGCCCCGGGTGCCGTCGGAATTGTAAAAATGCAGACGGAAATCCGCTACATCGGACTTGTCCACGGCCATGAAGCCGTCGGCACCGGTGATCTTACAGTATTCCACTGCCAGCACCGAAAAGTCCAGCGCTTCCTTGTCCCGGGCATCCATGACCATAAAGTCATTGCCTGCGCCGTTCATGTAAGTAACGTTCATGGTTTTTGATTCCTTTCGTCAGGTATCCGGAAATCGGCAGCCCGCTTGCAACGCATTGTCATCCCCGGAGGTCCTGCACAGATCCTTCCGCTATGTGCTCCCGCGGCAAGCGGGAGCACAGTATCCCGGATTAACCCAGCATATCTTCCATGTTATACAGGCCCTTGGGCTTGCCTACCATGAACCGGGCCGCTTCCACGGCGCCATCTGCCAGCATGGCCCGGGAGCCGGACTCGTGCTTTAAGGTCAGGGACTGGTTGGCCGTGTGGATATGGACCTCATGGATGCCCACCACATTGCCCAGCCGCAGGGAGGAAATACCGATTTCTTCCCTGGTTCGCTTGCCTTCGCCGGATCGGCCGCAATTGGCCACAGCCTGGGGCCGAACCTCCTTGATGGCGTTAAACAGCATCAGCGCCGTTCCGCTGGGGGCATCCACCTTCCGGTTGTGATGCACCTCCACGATTTCAATATCGGCCTCGGGGAAGGCGGCGGCCGCCTGTCTGGCCAGCCGGCACAGCACCGCGATGCCCAGACTCATGTTGCCGGAGTAAAACACGGGGATTTCCTGGGCAGCGGCGGTGATCAGAGCCTTTTCCGCGGAGGTATGGCCCGTGGTGCCGATGACGGCGGCAGCACCGATCTTTTTGGCATAGGCCAGCACATCGGCAACGGCGGTATGGTGGGAAAAGTCGATGACCACATCGGCCTTCACCTCGCCCAATTCCGCAAAGGTTCTGGGCACGTTATTTTCTCCGTCAATGCTGACTTTGCCCACAACGGCATCGCCGAGAAGGCCACAGATCAGCTTTCCCATGGCGCCGTTGGCGCCGCAGACAACGCTTACCATACCTTGATCCCCAGCTTGCGCATCTCGTTGAAGAGAACCGCCCGGTTGCCGTTTTCCATGGGGGTCAGGGGCAGCCGCAGATTTTCCTGGCCGAAGCCCATGGCGGACACGGCGGCCTTAGCGGGAATGGGGTTCACTTCACTGAACAGAGCGTTGATGAGGCCCATATACTTGCACTGCATCTTGGCTGCGGCGGTAAAGTCCCGGGCCATGCAGGCATCGGTCATGGCCACGCACTCTCTGGGAATCACATTGGACAGCACGCTGATGGTGCCGGCAGCGCCCATGGCCATCATGGGCACAGTGAGCGCATCCTCACCGGAGTAGATGTCAATCTTGTCGCCGCAGAGGGTCTGAATTTCAATCATCTGGGCCACATTGCCGGTGGCTTCCTTGACGCCCACGATATTGGGATGCTCGGCCAGAATGGCCACGGTCTTGGGCAGCAGATTCACGCCGGTGCGGCCGGGGACATTGTACAAAATCACAGGCACGTCGGAGGCATCCGCAATGGTGGTGAAAAACTGCACCAGGCCGTTCTGGGTGGCCTTGTTATAATAAGGCGTCACCACCAGCACAGCATCCGCCCCTACCTCGCAGGCATTGCGGGTGTTGCTCAGAACATGAGTGGTGTTGTTGGTGCCGGTACCAGCGATGACGGGAACCCGGTGATTCACCTTCTCCACGGTATAGCGGATGATTTCCTTCTGGTCGGCATATTCAATGGTGGCATTTTCGCCGGTGGTACCCATGACCACAAGGGCGTTGATGCCGCTTTCGATCTGAAACTCGATGAACCGGCCCATGGCGTCATAGTCAATGCCGTCGGGTGTCATGGGGGTGACCATGGCGGTGGCCATGCCCTTGAAAACAGTGTTCTTCATATCTTTCTCTCCTTTTGGATCGGTGTTCATTGCCAATTTGGCAAACAGACATTGTTATTTTACAGAGGCAGCCAATGGCTACTCCCATATTCCATACGATGATTATACTTTAAACCGATTAAAATACTCGTAGAGGGGGGTCAGCTTTTCGAAGAAATCCGACACTTCCTCCAGCAGTTCCGGACCGAACATGGCTTCGCCCGGATCGATATGCCGGGTGCAGCCGATCTTTTCCTTCCAGGCAAAGTACGGCGCCAGATCCGGATTGTCCGTCACCTTGGGTCGTTTATAGCAATCCGCGTACACTTGGCCGCCCACTGCTTCCTCCGTGGTCCGGATGAGGCTGACAAATTCCTCGGGATAGGCGGTAATGTAACGCCGGAATTCCTCCATGGCGGCGGTGCGGGGCTTCCAGATGAAGAAACCATAGTCCACACCTTCGGGGTTGATTTCAAAATACAGACAGGGATTCTCTCCCCACCACTGCACATCCTGCCGGATGCAGATCCACAGGCTTTCCTTGTAAGGCTCCGGGGGATGCATCCGCTGGTCCCGGTAGATCCGGCTTACCTTGCACAGATTGCCGGGTTTGTCCTGGAAGGGCTGAAACAGCTCCCTGCCCAGGGCCTTCATGGGCTCATACAGGGTGTCGGTATATTGCTTTTTATGGTCCAGGAACCAGTCCCGGTTGTTGTTCATGCGGATGCCCCAGAGAAAGTCGATGGTCTCCGGGGTAAAGCCTGTGAACATAGGATCACCTCTTTATGATGCTGTCCTTGGTGTCTGATGCGGGCTTTTTTTGTGCCGATCCCCCTTGCCGGGGTGTTTTATCGCAGAACCAGGCCGGTTTTGTCGGGCAGCTTAAACTTGCTGGGAACTTTATAAATCAGCTCTCCCCGGTCCTTGGGGGCATAGGGCCGGTCCTCCACCTCCAGGGTATACCGTTCATAGGCATTGACCAGGGTGGTGCCGTTGTAATCCCGGACCCGGGGGATGTTGTGGCCATAAGTCATATGTACATGGCCATGAACCAGATACCGGGGATGGTACCGGTCCAGAAAGGACCGCAGGGCGGCAAACCCCCAATGGGCAGGGTCCTCATCATCGCCGAGGCCTTCCGGCGGGGCGTGGGTCACCACCACGTCAATGCCCCCCAGCCGGCGAATCTGCCAGTGCAGCCGGGCAATCCGCATCCGCATCTGCCGCTCGGTATACTGGTGGTCACCGGGATGATACTTCCGGCACCCCCCCAGCCCCAGAATCCTGAGACCATTATAAACCACAATGGCATCATCGATACAGTCGCAGCCCTCCGGGGGGTAGTATTTGTAGCCGCCGTCGTGGTTTCCATGGACATACAGCACCGGGCAGTGGGCCATGGTCACCAGAAAGCTTAAATACTTGGCATTCAGATCCCCGCAGGACAGGATCAAATCGTAGCCATCCAGCTTTCCCGGGGTGTAATAATCCCACAGGAAGGGACATTCCTCATCGGATATGGTCAAAATCTTCACGGATCCGCGCCTCCTTCTCTGAGGGAATCTGATCTCTGTATATACCCAATTCCCGCACCAGAGGCTGTGACTGGGGCAGCAGCTCTTCAAAGGAAGGGATCGACCCAATGACATTTTCACACAGCCAATCCATGTGGATCAGCTCTTCCGGGGTGAAGGTGGTGGTGCCGTCGTTTTTGATGCTGCCATCCTGGGCCATGATCCGGCGGCGGAAGGGATCCAGATTGCCGCTGAGCATACCATACCGGAGAATTTTAGCCATTTGGCGGACACCGGCCGGCAGCTTCCGGGACAGATCCAGGTCGATGACGCCGCTGTCCATGCCAAGCCAATAGTTCAGCGCTCTTCCATCCCCCCGGTCCTGCTTCCAGCTGCCGCTGAGGATGTTGCGCACCGCAAATTCATAGAACTTGCCCCAGACCCACACAGGGGATCCCAGAGGAATCAGTTCCCCCATATCATCCACCATGTAGGTGCCGTAATTGCAGAAATCCAGATTCATCTGGTTGGGGGTGGGAACGCTGCGGTTGGAGATGACCCGGATGCCGTCGGCGAAGAAATCCGCCTGGGGGGTGCCGGGCAGGCAGGTCCAGCCCAGCTCCACCTGGGCCCGGGGATTGGTCATCTGGGCGCCCAGGGCAAAGGCATTGATGGAGGCCGGAACACCAAAAATGGGATAGGATGTCACATAGCCGATGCGGTTGTTCTGGGCCATGGCCCCGGCAATGGCGCCGGTGATGAACTTGGCTTCATAAATCCGGGCATAGTAGGTCCGGATACTGGAAAAAGGCTGAGAGACAGAACAATTGAAAAACCGGACCTTCGGATGGGCCACAGCCGCTTTCAGGGTGGCACGGCTCAAGGGCGGGGAGGTGGTAAACACCACCTGTGCCCCCTCGGCAACGGCGGTCTCAATGGCCAGTTCTGCCTGCTCGGCGTTGGAAGCGTTGAAATAACTGTTGCAGGTGATTTTATCACCGAATACGTCTTCCAGGTGCCGGCGGCCTTCTTCATGGCTGGCCACCCAGGTGCTTTCCGCTTCCGTCAGCTGATGGACAAAGGCAATGTTCAGATGATCCGGCAGAGAAATGATCCGCTCGATAATATTGGCCTTGGTGCCGTCCTCCGCCCGGGTCTCCACCTTGACGGAATCCTCCCGGGAGGTGGACAGAACATCCTCCCACAGGGCAGACAGGGTTGCCTTCAGTTCCGTGCCGGTGAGCCGGCCCAGATCCTGGTAAGGGTACAGCTCCAGCCACAGAAGCAGGGCTTCCTCGCACAGAATCTCGTCTCCCCGGGTGTTCAGCTCCTCAAAGGCATCCTGGAAATAATGATAGTAAGCATTGAAGTTCCGGCGGTCCTCCTCTGACCAAACTTCGTCAGATTTCCGGCCCAGATGGCTTAGCAGCTTTGCATAGTCGCCGGGGCGGCGGAACTGAACGGTATACAGCCGGGAAACCTTATAAAAGTCCAGAAACTCATAATAGGCTTTGATCCGGGGCTCATCGCTGACAGGGGGCACCACCCGGCGGACGTAGCTGGGAATCCGGGGGGATCCAAAATGACGCAGAACACTGACCCGCTTGTTTCCCTCCTGGACATAGAAATTGCCCAGATACTCAAAGCACTGGATGGGATCCTGAATCCCGGTTTCCCCCAAATGGGCCTCGCACAGGTTGATCCACTTCATGGCAAATTCCGTTTTGGCCGGAAGCAGGGGATGAAAGCTGGGAGAAAAGGCGGTGATCCGTCCGGCCGTCTTGGTGCCGATAATCCGATTGGACGGGATCTCCATGACGCCCAGATCCACCACCGCCCCGGGATAGTTTTCCGGCAGCAGTTCATCCAAAACCTGCGGATGCTCCCGCCGGCCCAGCGCCACACATTCCCGGACCTCTTTTGTACCCTGGCGCAGCGCACGGGTATATTCCTCTATGGCCATCTGCCGCATGATGATCCCCTCCATTTCAAAAGCGTTGTTTTTTAATATACGTCAAAACCCATGAATTGGCAAGTAAAAAAACGGTCTTTGCCCCGCCGGGCGGATTTTTTTCTTTGCGGAGCGGACGCATCCCCCGGATGGCCCGGGTCAGTCTCCCTGCCCCGGGCCACCCCCAACCGTTGGGGGCCACTGCCTTCAGCAGATATTAAACGCTTCTTAACATTCCCGCCCCCGGTTCGACTTGTTTTTCAGGATTAAAAATAGTACAATGGACAAAATCCTGTACCCAAAGAAAGGGGCAACACCATGCAGACCAAAGACACGGCTGTCACCGCGGCAGCCCAGCAAATACTCCATCAGGTGCGAAAAGCCGTGGTGGGAAAGGACACCGTCCTGCTCTGGGTTCTGGCGGCCATCATGGCCCGGGGCCACATTCTCCTGGAGGATATCCCAGGGGTGGGCAAGACCACCATGGCCCTGGCCTTCTCCAAAGTCCTGGACCTGGATTACAGCCGGATCCAGTTCACCCCGGACGTTCTTCCCTCCGATGTGACGGGTTACAGCGTGCTGGATCCCAAAACCGGCGTCATGCACTATCAGCCCGGCGCGGTGCTGACCAACCTGTTTCTGGCGGATGAGCTGAACCGGGCCACCTCCCGGACCCAGTCCGCCCTGCTGGAGGCCATGGAAGAGGGCCAGGTCACCGTGGACGGCGTCAGCCATCCCCTGCCCCAGCCCTTTGTGGTCATCGCCACCCAGAATCCCACCGGCGCCGCCGGCACCCAGCTGCTGCCCGACAGCCAGATGGACCGGTTCACCGTCCGGCTTTCCCTGGGCTACCCCAGCCCCAAGGACGAGATGGCCATGGTTCTGAGCCGTCAGGGCGCCAATCCCCTGAAGGAATTGCAGACCCTGGTCACCCGGCAGCAGCTTGCAGACCTCCAGGACCAGGTGGAGCAGACCTTTGTCAGCGACACCCTGGTCAAATACATCATTGACCTGATTGTGGCCACCCGGCAAAATGAATTCATCCGCCGGGGCGCCTCCCCCCGGGCCACCCTGGCCGTCACCGCCATGGCCAAGGCGGTGGCCAGGCTCCGGGGCCGTGACTATGTGGTGCCCGGCGATGTGCGGGAGGTTTTTATTCCCACCGTCGCCCACCGTCTGATTTTGTCGTCCAAGGCAGAATCCATGGGAAAACAGGCCGACCAGATCCTCCGGGACATTCTGGAAACGGTCAACGCCCCCAAATTGCGCTGATATGGCAGCACGACGACTGCTTTATCTGGCCGTCCTGGGCCTTTGCCTGGTGTTTTACATTGCCTACGGGCAATGGCTTGCCTGGCTGATTTTATTGACAGTGCTGGGGCTTCCCTGGTTTTCCCTGCTTCTCAGCCTGCCGGCCATGCTCCGGTTCCGGGCTTCCCCTGCCGGACCGAACACCCTGGACATGGGCACCTCCGGTGAGCTGTGGCTGATGGGCAGCTGCAGCCTGCCCATGCCGCCCTTCCGGGGTAGTCTCCGGCTGCGGCACCTGATCACCGGCGATAGCTGGCTTTATCAGGAACCGGAGGACCTGTCCACAGACCACTGCGGCGGCATCGCCGTCACCCTGGAGTCCCTCCGGGTCTATGACTACCTGGGACTCTTTTCCTTCCCGCTGCGCTGCCGGGACCGCAAGACCATCCTGGTCCGTCCCCGGCCAGTCAAAATGGATCCGGACAGGGAGCTGCAGCGTCACATCGCCCATGGCTGGCGTCCCAAATCCGGCGGCGGCTATGCCGAAAACCACGAGCTTCGGCTTTACCGGCCCGGGGACAGCCTGAACCAGATTCACTGGAAGCTCAGCGCCAAAACAGGAAACCTGATTCTCCGGGAGGCCATGGAGCCCCAGCCGGGGCTGGTGCTGCTGACCATGAATCTCCGGGGCACCCCGGACCAGATCGACCGGAAGCTGGGCAGGCTTCTGTGGCTGGGAAATTATCTGCTGGACCAGGCAATCGCCTTTGAGGTCCGGGTGCTCACCGCCGAAGGGATCCTGTCTTTCCCCATTGCCTGCCAGCAGGATCTGGACAAAGCCATGGACACGCTGCTGTGTCAGGGCGCCGCCACCGAGGGAAGCCTGCACACCGGAGATGTTTCTGCCGCCTGGCACTGCCATATCGGAGGGGACGAAGATGAAGCATGAAAAATTTCTGACCGGCCTCACCGCTGCCGTCCTCGCCTTTTTTACCGCCTGGGGGGCTTCCCAATGTTTCATCACCGCCTTCGGTCTGCCTATGGAACATCCCGAGGCCCTGGTGCCGGTCTGCGCCGGCATGGCCATGGGCGCCGCCCTGCTTTTCTCCCTGCGCCACGGGGGAACCGTGCTTCTCTGTCTGGCCGCCCTGGCCTGCGGATACATCCATCACGACGGCACCGCCCTGCGGCAATTCTGGCAGCTGCTGCGCTATCTCAGCACCATCTATAACCGGGCCTACGGCTTTGGGGTGCTGGTCCTGCCGGATTCCATGGAAACCGTCACCGGATTCGATTGGCCCCTGGGGATCTGGGCCTGCCTCATGGCCATGGCCGTCTGCCGCAGCGTCTGCCGGCCAAAATCCGTCTGGCTGCCCATGCTCACCACCATTTTACCCCTGTGCAGCTGTATCGTGGTAACGGATACGGTACCCGATGATCCATGGCTGCTGATGCTGATGGCCAGTCTGATCCTGCTGCTGCTGACCTCTCCGGTCCGGCAGGAGCACAACTGGCAAAGTCTGCGGCTGACTGCCGCCGCCGCGCTGCCGGTGGTTCTGGCCCTGAGTGGACTGTTTCTGGCTTTTCCCCGGGAAACCTATAAAAATGATCCGCAAAGTCTCCGGGAAAACATCCTGGCTGCCGTTCAGAGTCTGCCCCAGCAGATGGAGCGGCACATGAACCGGATCGCTTCCAACCTGCTTATCACCTATCAAAAGCAGATCGATCTGGCCCATCTCGGCGCTCGGATTCCGATGACCCGCCCTGTGATGCAAATCACTGCGGAAGAAACCGGGCCCTTATACCTGCGTCAGCAGGATTTTGACCTGTATGACGGTCTGGGCTGGAGCGCCACCACAGACAGGGAGGAGCCCTTCGGCACGGCCTCCGGCCGGGAAGAATCCATCCGGGTGCTGCCGTTAAATCAGGGGGATCTGCGTATTCTTCCTTATTATCCCCACGAAGCCACCACCATCCTGGGCGGCAGTCTCCCCGACCCGGCGCCGGAAACCCAGTACACCCTGCTGCGCCGGCATCTCCCGGCGGACTGGCGGCAAAGGGCTTACAGCGGCTCCGCCCAGGGTGATACCCAATGGCAGCAATACTGCGCCCTGCCTGAGGAAAGCCGTCAGGCCGCTGAGGCCCTTCTGGCCGGATGGCTGCCCGGGACCGCATCCAATACGGAAAAAGCGGATCTCATTGCCGCGCTGGTCACTGACTCTGCCCGGTATGACCTGGATCCCAGCCGGATGCCTGACGGCGAATCGGACTTCGCCCTGTGGTTCCTTCGGGATGGAGAAAAGGGCTACTGTGTCCATTTTGCCACGGCCGCCACGGTTCTGCTGCGGGCAGCGGACGTGCCTGCCCGCTATGTCACCGGCTATCTTCTGGAAGCGGAGGCAGGCCGGGCCGTCACCGTCACGGAAGAAAACGCCCACGCCTGGGCAGAATACTATGAGCCCAATCTGGACTGCTGGATTCCCCTGGAAGCCACGCCGGCCGCAGAATCCTCTGTGCCGGATCCACTGCCTGCCACCGCGCCTTCCGAAGCCACGGAACCTGCCCAAACCGTCCCTCCTGTCACAGACAGTCCCACGGAAGCCACCGCCCCCTCCACATCCGTTTCCCCGGAGGAACCGGATGACTCCACACCGCCCTCACCGCCTGCTGCGGCGCCCCAGCCCGGGAATCCCGCTTTCCTGCTTGCGCTGCTGATGGTCCCTCTGCTGGGACTGCTTCTGGCTGCCCAGCGGTGGATCCGGCTGGCTCTTCGCCGCCGGAAGCAGCGGACCGGGCCCGTCAACGCCCAGGCCCTGCACCGCTGGCAGGAGGCTGTCCGGTTGTCCCGGCTGCTGAAGGAAAGTCCCACCGAGGAGCTGATGGTGCTGGCCCAAAAGGCCAAATTCAGCCAGTACGAACTGACCCAGGAGGAGCTGGCCCGATTCGACAGCTTCAACCGCAGCTGTCTGCGGCGACTGCGGGAAAAGCCCCGGTATCTTGGGCTGATCTATCAATATATTTACGCCGCCTACTGATTTATTTATAGAAAGGAATCATCATGGAACAGAAATTTATCGCTGCCTGGGCAGCAAACCGGGAAAAGGCCCAGAAAATCGGCGTGCGGATGCGGCCTGTGGAGCCGGATGCCGCCATGAAAAATGCCCATTACCTGCTGTCCGGCAGCCGGATCAGCGACGGCTTCAATATCCTGGCGGACAAGGGCCATCTGGAGCTGAGTCTGGAAGCGCTGGTGGTGGACAAGCGGTTCACCTCTCTCTTTTCCGACGAGGAAGCCAACAACGCCCTGATGCGTCTGCTGGAGGCAGGATACCGGTTTTAATACTATTTCTCGGTAAAAATGTTTCATTTTTACCGAGAAGGCAACGCAGAAAGGCGTTGCCGAACAGGTGATTCTCTAATTAAAATGTTTCATCCGAAATGATAAAACATTTTAAAAGAGAATCAGTATAATGCAGCGCATCATTTCCCTTGGGTTCAGGGCCGCCCAGCCCTGAACCCATAAAAAAACCCGCCCCAGGTATTCCCGGGACGGTGCTGCAAGAGCCATATTCATTATTCGATCAGGAAGCGACGGGCATCCCATTTCAGCTGCTGGAATTCATCCCAGCTGCACTCGGCCGTGACCCACAGGGGGTGGCTGACATCCAGGGAGAACATTTCCATGAAATTTTTTCCGTTGACCTGATGCTGATGATTTGTAACTGTAACGTTGAAGGCGCGGGAAGTTGCAATTCCAACAAAGTCCTGCACATCCTGTGCTGATCTGAGTTGAATTGTGAACTCCATAAATCTTATCTCCTCCAGTCTATACAAATTCACATTTTTCGTATATAATGGGGAGCAGTGATCAAGCCTCGGCACCTTTGAAAAAATGTGATATATGTGACATATTATATCTGTCTTTTTTTATTTTTTCAATTGACACTTTGGCTGATTAACACAAATTATGTATACTGTTATTGGTGGAATTCACAAATGAGATTTGCTTTTTATACCCTGGGCTGCAAGACAAATCAGTATGAAACCCAGGCCATGGAGCGGTTCCTCACGGACCGGGGCCATACCATCGGGCATTTTGAGGACGAATGTGATGCCTATATCATCAACACCTGCTCCGTCACGGCGGTGGCTGACAAGAAAAACCGGGCCGTCATCCGCCGTGTTCGCCGGGACCACCCCAATGCCATCATCGGCGTCTGCGGCTGCTATCCCCAGCATGACAGCGAAGCGGTGAATAACCTGGGGGTGGACGTCATCGGCGGCAGCGGCCACCGGGAGGAATTCATCAGCATGATGCTGTCCGCTCTGGAAAACCGGGAGCATCAGGAGTCCGTGGACATCGCCCTGCGGCGCCGGGAATTTGAGGTGCTGCCCGCCGGAGGTCTGGAGGAGCGGACCCGGGCCATGCTGAAGGTCCAGGACGGCTGCGTCAATTTCTGCTCCTACTGCATCATTCCCTACACCCGCGGCCCTGTCCGCAGCGCGCCTGTGGATCTGGTGGTCCGCCAGGCCAGGGAACTGGCAGAGCGCGGCTACCGGGAAATTGTGATTACCGGCATTGAAATTGCCAGCTGGGGCGTGGACCTGCCCGGGAAACCGGCTCCGACCATGATGATTGAATCTGTCTGCCAGGCCGTGCCGGATCTGCGGGTGCGGCTGGGCAGTCTGGAACCCAGAATTGTCACCGAGGACTTTTGCGTGCGGCTGCACAAGCTGCCCAATTTGTGCCCCCAGTTCCATCTGTCCCTGCAGTCCGGCTGCGACACGGTGCTGGAGCGGATGCGCCGGAAGTACGACACCGCACGCTACTATGAAAGTGTGCGTCTGCTGAATACCTGGTTTCCCGGCTGCGCCATCACCACGGATATGATTGTGGCCTTCCCGGGGGAAACCGAGGCGGAGTTTGCCCAGAGTCTGGACTTCATCCGTAAATGCGGCTTTGCGGATATGCACATCTTCCCCTATTCCCGCCGCCCCGGCACCCCGGCAGACAAAATGCCCGGGCAGCATAACAACGCCACCAAGGAGGCCCGAAGCCGGGCTGCCATCGCCGTGGCCGAGGACATGAGCCGGGCCTACCGGGAAAACCTGATCGGCTCCACGCTGGATGTGCTCTTTGAGGAAATGGACGGCTCATACTGCACCGGCCATGCCCCCAATTATGTGAAGGTTTATCTGGAGGGCGAGAATCTGCACAACCAGATCCGCACCGTCCGGGTGACGGAAATCTATCAGGACGGCGTAAAGGCGGTTATTGAATAGTATTGACGCTGTTGCAGGGCGGGAGATTGCTTGCCCCGAAGGCTTTTTATGCAGTTTTTGGAATAGGTGCACCCACGCAGGGTGCCTCCGGCGGGGTACTTTCTTGTTATTGAACAAGAAAGTACCCAAAGAAATCAACCAAAGGGGAGGCGCTGAGTTCATAGCTCCCGCTCTGAAAGCCATACTTTGTGGTATGCTTGCCGCTGGCAAGCATTTCCATTTTAATTCGCTGCGCGGAGCACCACCCTCCCCCTAAGAACCCCTACCCGGTGCGCACTTGGGGAAGCACAGGATAAGGTTATCGATTTTTAGGGCTTTTTGCTACTGACAGACTGCAACCATCCGCAGTCTGTCATTTTTTTGCCCAGTAAAGAATCATCCATCCGGTCGGGGGCCCAAAGGATGCAAGATGACCACCGCAGAATAGGCTCGCATTGTCATCCGACACTGGCCGGTCGGGCGGGCCCTAAGGATGTAAGACTACCACTGCACCGAAGGCTCGAAATGACAGCGGGGGCACCCCGCAGTTCATAATTTATTTACGGAAAACCGTCAATTTTCCACTTGATATTTTTTCCGAATATGGTATGATGTATTAGCACTCAAGAGGAAAGAGTGCTAAACCGGTAGATAAATGCGGAATCCCATCCGCAGTCTAAATATATCCAATGTATGGAGGAATTTTTATGACACTGAAGCCCATGGCAGACAATGTTCTGCTGAAAGCCCACGAAGAGGAAACCTCTGTTTCCGGTATTCTGATCGCCACTTCCAACAAGGAAAAGCCCGCTGTTTTTGAAGTGGTGGCTGTTGGTCCCGGCACCAAGGATGTGACCATGACCGTTTCCGCCGGTGACAAGGTCATCGTCGGCAAGTTCGTGGGCACCGATGTGACCCTGGATAAGATCGACTACAAGTTCGTCAAGCTGGAAGACATTCTGGCTGTTGTCGCTGACTAAGGAGGAACCCCATTATGGCAAAAATGATTGTTTACGGCGAAGACGCCCGCAAGAAGCTGCAGAGCGGTATTGACCAGCTGGCCAACACCGTCAAGGTCACCCTGGGCCCCAAGGGCCGCAATGTGGTGCTGGGCAAGAAGTACGGCGCTCCCCTGATTACCAACGATGGCGTCACCATCGCCAAGGAAGTGGAGCTGGAGGACCCCTTTGAAAACATGGGCGCCCAGCTGATTCGCGAGGTGGCCACCAAGACCAATGACGTGGCCGGCGACGGCACCACCACCGCAACCGTCCTGGCCCAGGCCATCACCCGGGAGGGTCTGAAGAACCTGTCCGCCGGCGCCAACCCCATGGTCATGCGCAAGGGCATCGACAAAGCCGTCAGCGCCGCTGTGGAAGCCATCAAGTCCCACTCCGTTCCCGTGAATGGTTCTGAGGATATCGCCAGAGTCGGCACCGTCTCCTCCGGTGACGCCGCCATCGGCGCTCTGATTGCAGAGGCCATGGAAAAGGTGGGCACCGAGGGTGTCATCACCATCGAAGAGAGCAAGACCGCTGAGACCGGTCTGGAAGTTGTGGAAGGCATGCAGTTTGACCGGGGCTACATCTCCCCCTACATGGTCACGGACACCGACAAGATGGAAGCCATCCTGGATGATGCCTATATCCTGATCACCGACAAGAAAATCGCCTCCATTCAGGAGATTCTGCCCATTCTGGAGCCCATCGTCAAGGCCGGCCGGAAGATGATGATCATCGCCGAAGATGTGGAAGGCGACGCTCTGGCCACTCTGCTGCTGAACCGTCTCCAGGGCCGCTTCAACGTGGTCTGCGTCAAGGCCCCCGGCTTCGGCGACCGCCGCAAGGAAATGCTGCAGGACATCGCCGTGCTGACCGGCGGCACCGTGATCTCCAGCCAGCTGAACATGGAGCTTGCTGACGCACAGCTGACCGATCTGGGCCATGCCCGTCAGGTCGTGGTCACCAAGGACACCACCACCATCGTGGACGGCGACGGCACTCCCGCCGACATCGCTGCCCGTGCTCAGATGATCCGGGCCGGCATCGCCACCACCACCTCCGATTACGACCGGGAAAAGCTGCAGGAGCGCCTGGCAAAGCTGGCCGGCGGCGTTGCCGTGATCAAGGTCGGCGCCCAGACTGAGGTTGCCATGAAGGAGCAGAAGCTGAGAGTGGAGGACGCTCTGAACGCCACCCGTGCCGCTGTGGAAGAGGGCATTGTGGCCGGCGGCGGCACCGCCCAGGTCAACGCCATTGCCGCTGTGGAAGAGCTGATCGCAAATCTCCACGGCGACGAAAAGACCGGCGCCCGGATCATTGCCTCCGCTCTGCAGGCACCCATCCGCCAGATCGCTGAGAATGCCGGTGTGGACGGCAGCGTGGTCTATGAGAAGATCCGTTCCTCCAACCAGATTGGCTACGGCTACAACGCCTACACCGAGGAATATGTGGACATGATCGCCTCCGGCATCGTGGATCCCACCAAGGTGACCCGTTCCAGCCTGGAAAATGCAGCCTCCATCGCCGGCTGTGTCCTGACCACCGAATCTCTGGTAGTCGATAAGCCCGATCCCGCTGCCGATGCTGCCATGGCCGCAGCCGCAGCCCAGGGCGGCGGAATGTACTAATTCAGAAGAAGATTCCACTGATTTCAACAGCCTCCGGATTTCCGGAGGCTGTTTTCTCGTGTCAGAAAGCCTCGCAGCGTTTGCCGCATCAGCGGCAAATAGGTTACAATTCATTTTTCGCCGCGACCTGTGCGTGGTGAAAAACACATCTCAGGCTGCCAGTGTGGAATTTGTTTGCTGCTACGAACAAATTATGCGAAAAGCAGCCTGCAAAAAACCGGCGGAAAAGCCCGAAGGGATTTTTGACACGCCGAATGGCCTCCGGATGACCGAAGGCTCGTCATGTCTGGGGCGTATTTGAAAGCATATCCCCCCATCGTCTCTCATAGAATACTCCAGAGAAGGAGGGATGGACATGGCCGAAACCCAAATGCCCCATAAGCTCACCCTGAATGAGCGCCGGGAGCTGACCATGACCGGCGTGACGGAGGTGGTCAGCTTTGAGGACAACGCCGTGGTGCTGCGCACTGATCTGGGCACGCTGGTGGTTCAGGGGGCTGATCTGAAACTGAAAACCCTTTCCCTGGATGGCGGGCAGGTGGCTGTCGACGGCACCGTCTCCGCGCTGATTTATGAGGAACCCCGGCTCGCCGGCTGGCGGCGGCTGTTCGGATGACGATACCCGCTGCCGCACTCTACCGCTTTGCCGTCGGATGTCTGCTGGGCACCATGCTGGGAGTCTGGTATGGATTCCTCCGCCCTCTTCGTCCCCGGTTTTCCGCGCTCTCGGATCTGCTGTTTCTGCCTGCTTTGGGATGGAGCTGGCTGTTTCTGATGTTTGAGATCTGCCGGGGAGATTTTCGCATTGCGAATTTCCTCAGCCTGTTTCTCGGTCTGTTCCTGTGGGAGAAAACCTTCGGCCGGCTGCTTCGTCCCGTTTTTCGGATGGTTTGGCGTATCATCGCCTGGATCCTCCGGTTTATTCAGATGCCATACAAAATATTTTTAGAAAAAATAAAAATTCTATTTGCATCTTTGGGAAAATCGGTTACAATAAAGTGGAGTAATCGTCGGCAGAAACGACAGATATCCGGAGGTATTTTTCATGGCAGAGCGGGCAAATCCCCTTCGCAAAATTCAGTTCGTTATTCGGCCCGGTCCGCGGAAACTGAAGATCCTTTTTCTCGCCCTGATTCTGGCCTGTACGGCAGCCCTCATCGCCCTGAGCCTGGTTCGCAGCCGTATTCAGCAGCAGACCCAGGCCGCTCTGGATCAGGCCGCCGTGCTGGAACAGGAAAACGCCGAACTGAGCCAAAAGGACGACGAACTGGACGCCAGCGATATCCGTCAGATCGCCAAAGAGGAACTGGGTCTTGTGGATCCAGATACCATTATCATTGACCCGAACAGCTAATTATTTTTGGAGGAAGCAGAGCAAACTATGGAGTTAACCGTTGGAACCGTATTAGAAGGCAAAGTAAAATCAATCACGAATTTTGGTGCGTTCGTCACCCTGCCGGAGAACAAGACCGGTCTGGTACATATCTCTGAAGTGGCAAACGCCTACGTCAGCGACATCCGTCAGCACCTGACGGAGGGCCAGGACGTGAAGGTCATGGTCATCGGCTGCGAAAACGGCAAAATCAACCTGTCCATCAAGCGTCTGGAGCCCAAGCCCCAGCGTGAGAACACCGGCGCCCCCCGCCGGGAGGGCGGCAACTTCCGGGGTAACAACGGCGCGCCCCGTCGGGAAGGCGGTAATTTCCAGGGCGGCAACGGCCCGCAGAACAATGGCGGCTATAACCAGTCCCGTCCCCAGCGCGCACCCGTGCAGCCTGCTGCCCCCAAGACCGCTGACCAGCTTTTTGAAGAAAAGCTGAAGGCATTCATGTCTGAATCCGACACCAAGCTGTCCTCCATCCGGGCTGACCACCGCACCAAGAGCAGAAGAAGATAAGACATTTTCCCAGGCTGCTGCGAAATGCAGCGGCCTGATTGAGATTGTCGAAAAATCCCTTCGGGCTTTTCCGCCAGTTTTTGCAGTCTGCTGCGCGCATAATTTATTCGCTTCCAGCGAACAAATTCCACACTTGCAGCCTGAGAGGTATTTTCCGCCACGCACAGGTCGCGGCGAAAAATGATTGAAACTCTATTTGCCGCAGACGCGGCAAACTCTGCGAGGCTTTTTGACACACTACCTCAGGCTGCTGCGAAATGCAGCGGCCTGATTTTCTTTTAATATGGAAGATTAACGCAGAATAGGCTCGTAGTGCCAGTGGGGGCTCCCCCACAAGCGGATCTTTCGTGCTTTTTCGCAGTATCGAACCGGGCGAGCCCTGAGGATGTAAGATCATTGACGCACCAAAGGCTCGTAATGCCCGTGGGAGCACCCCACAAACAGAATTCGACATTACGTCCGCAGCTTCGAGCCGGGCGGGCCCTAAGGATGTAAGATGACTGACGCAGTATAGGCTCGTAATGCCCGTGGGGGCTCCCCATAAGCAGAATTCGACATTACGTCCGTAGCTTCGAACCGGGCGGGCCCTGAGGATGTAAGATCATTGACGCAGTATAGGCTCGTAATGCCCGTGGGGGCTCCCCACAGGAGGAAAGTATGGCATCTGTTGTAATTACCGGCGGTTCCCGGGGCATCGGCGCCGCCGCCGTGGAATTATTCACCGCCCGGGGCGACGCGGTGACGTTCTTTTACGCCCAAAACGAAACAGCCGCCCAGGCTGTGGCTGAAAAAACCGGCGCCAGGGCCATCCGCTGCGATGTCTCCGACGGTGCTTCCGTGAAGGCCGCCTTTGCCCGGATTCCGGAGGTGGACATCCTGATCTGCAACGCAGGCATCTCCCACTACGGGCTCATGAGCATGATGGCGGAGCAGGACTGGGACCGGCTCTTCGATGTGAATGTGAAAGGCATTTACCACTGTGTCAATGCCGCCATGCCGTCTTTTTTGAAAAAACAGCGTGGCTGTATCCTCACGGTATCCAGCATGTGGGGACGGGTGGGCGCTTCCTGTGAGGCCGCCTATTCCGCCACCAAGGGCGCCGTCATTGCCCTGACAAAAGCTCTGGCCAAAGAGCTGGGACCCAGCGGCATCCGGGTGAATTGTGTAGCCCCCGGTGTGATTTTGACGGATATGTGCGCCGGATTTGACCCGGAGACCTTGGAGCAGCTGGCATCCGAAGCCCCCCTGGGCCGCAACGGAACGCCCATGGACGTGGCAAAGGCCATGGAATATCTGGCAAACGCAGAATTTGTCACCGGCCACATTCTGAATGTGGACGGCGGCTTCGCAATATAAACGAAAAGGAGAACAACGAATGAAACTTGCAATTGGCTGTGACCACGGTGCTCTTGCCCTGAAGAACAAGGCAGTGGCACATCTTACCGCGAAGGGCTATGAGGTGGTGGATTTCGGCACTTACACCACGGACAGCTGCGACTATCCCGATTTTGCCGCCAAAGCCGCCAGGGCGGTGGCTTCCGGCGAGTGCGAGAAGGGCATCGTGCTGTGCACCACCGGCATCGGCATCTCCATCGCCGCCAACAAAGTGAAGGGCATCCGCTGCGCGCTGCTGTCTGACATCATGAGCGCAAAGCTGACCCGGCTCCACAACGACACCAATATGATGGCTGTGGGTGCCGGTGTGGTGGGTGAAATGCTGGCCCTGGAGATCATGGACACCTGGTTGGGCACGGAATTTTCCGGGGAGGCCCGGCATCAGCGCCGGATCGACAAGGTCATGGCATTGGAAAACGAATAAGCATCTCGAGCCTATGCTGTGGCAATCATCCCGCATCCTCAGGGCTTGCCCGGTTCGAAGCTGCGGAGGTCACCTCAAATCTGATTTGCAGGATGCCCGCAAACCGTTATTTCCAGCATCGCAATTCTTCACAATGACCGAAATTGTGTGCCCATTTTGCATCTTGCCCCATATCTTGTGATTTTTCTGCAAATCTGTCTCCCACATCTTGTGTTTCGACAGCATTTGCACAAACAAACGTGTATTATGTAGACAGTTGGCGGGGGCTCAGGCGCAGCACTGCGACAGTTGCATCGTCCTCTCCGACCGACTTACATTCCTTTAGAAGCCACTCCGCCATCTCCCCAGGCGGTAACGGCCCTATCTCCCCACGGCGCAGAATATCCCCAATTTCCGCGCCATCGCTGACCAGAATCAGCAGTTCCCCCCGGCGCAGGGACAGCCGATCCACCGTTTCCTTGGTCTCCTCCAGAGAGATCCCCGGCGGTGGTGTGGCTGTCCCTATTTTTTCTGCGCCTTTTTCCCGCAATACCCAGCTGGGGGCCGCCCCCCACTTATACAGGGACACCCGGCCACTGTCCAGGCGAATCTCCGCCAGATCCAGTGTCACTGCGCCGGCCTGCCCCCGCAGGACCAAGATGCTGTTCAGCGATCGGAAGGCATGCTCCGGAGGAAATCCCGCTGTCAGCATCTGCCGCAGCAGCTCTCCTGTGGATTGCCCCTCCTGGGCCGCTCCCAGTCCGGTGCCCATGCCATCGCACAGCAGCACATAATACCGGCATCCTGTCCCCGGAAACGCCAGGCACCGGTCTCCATTGGCCCGCTCTTTCCCCCGGGACCGGGCTGATATTTCCAAACGGTAATACGCCCTGGGCCGTTCCCCCCGCCGGGGCAGCTGATCTGACATCCGCTGCAAATACACAGACAAAAACTGATACTGCTGGACCAACGCCCCCCGGTACTCCCGCTGCCGCTGGCGGTCTGCCTGAAGGTCCCGCAGCCGTTCCTGGGCCCGCAGCAGCTCTCCCTGAATTTCCCAGGGCCGTCGGCAGGCAAAGGTCAGGGGGTTATGCAGACATTCCAATCCCAGCCGCTGCCGCTCCACACAGCTTTCCTTGGACGGGCAATTGCCGCAGGCCCGGTTGATCGCCCGGTTCAGCAGCGCCCCTTCATCAATGGGCAAAATGGGTGTCTCCAGCAGCAGCCGCTGGATTTGCGCCAACACCCCGGCGGTCAGTTCCAGCCGCACCTGGGCAATCCCAGTCTGCCCCTGCCGGTGGATGGATTCCACCCTGGGCGGCAGGAAATAACCAATGGCGCCGCCCAGCACCAATCCCGGCAGCGGCCGCAGATCCCAGATTCCGCAAAGTCCCATGACCGCAAGACAGGCCACCCCCGGTATCCCAAATCGCATCCACCGGTCCCGGAAGGGAATCATCCGGCCAAACCAGGCCGCGCAAATCACCACCGCCATGGGCAAATCGGTCACCCTGGCCAAATCCAGTCCCAGTCCTGCCAGCGCCGCCGCCGGAAAGGATCCCCACACCGCATAAATTCCGGCGACTCCATAGCCCAAGGGCCCCACCCGAGCCAGGGCCCAGGCCGCAATGCTGCCGCAAATCCAATCTGTGGTGGAGTCCCGGACACTGAAAATCCTGCGGAAAACCAGGGCGGAGACCGGGGCAACACAAACCCGCAGAAAAAACAGGGAAAAGTCCGTTCCCGGACGAAAAAAGAGAAACACCAGTCCCGTCATGGCCGTTACCACCCCCGCCAGTGCCGGCAGGAGCAGCGGGTATTCCTCCACTGTTTTCCCCTTTCCAAGAACCAGTGCCATCAGGCATCCGGCCAGAGCCCAGACGGTTCCCTGCACACCGGCGCCGCCCCAAAACAACCTGTATCCCATCATGGCGCCGATCCCAGCCAGCAGCGCCCGCCACCCTGTGGCTGCGCAGATCAGCCCCATCGCCAGCGGCTGAAAGGCGCCCCGCAGCGCCGCCGCGCTGAGGAAAAAACCACTGCCGCCCCAGGCCGCTGCCCTGGCCGCCGACTGCACCCCCGGGTCCAGCGCCCACTTGTAGAGCTTTCGCTGGGCACGAATCAGACAGGTTTCCATGGTTGTGATCATTTGAATACCACTGCCTTTCCTTGGTGATGCAAAAATCCTATCATGGAAGAAAAAATTATGCTGTCGGAACAGCAACGGGCCGGAAAGATTCTTGCATCACCTTTCCAATGGGTGTATAATGAGGGAACATCATCTTCGAAATTTGCGGAAATGGGGCGACTTATGAGAATTGAAACACCGCGTCTGATCCTGCGGCCCTGGGAGGAATCCGATGCCCAGGACTTATATACCTATGCCAGCGCCCCCGAGGTGGGTCCCGCCGCCGGATGGCCGGCCCACACCAGCGTGGACCAAAGCCGGCAGGTCATCCGGGAAGTGCTCTCTGCTCCCCAGACCTACGCCCTGGTGCTGAAAGAAACCGGCCGGTCTGTGGGCAGTGTAGGGCTCATGGAACGTGACCTGCCGGAAGGAGAGATGGAGTTGGGCTACTGGATCGGTGTGCCCTACTGGGGCCAGGGCCTGATCCCGGAAGCGGCCGCAGCCCTTCTGTATTTCGGCTTTCAGGTACTGGACCTGGAAAAAGTCTGGTGCGGTTATTATGAAGGCAACGAAAAATCCCGGCGGGTTCAGGAAAAGCTGGGCTTCCGCTACCAGTTCACCAGAGAAAATGCCCCCTGCTCCATGCTGGAGGAGGTTCGGACGGAGCATTTCAGCTGTCTGACCAGAAGCGATTGGGAGGATCTCCATGGGACGGGAATTTGAACTGAAATACCGGGCCACCCCGGAACAATTGACGGAAATCCAACGCACCTTTGGTCCTTTCCGGGAAATCACCATGGAGACCACCTATTATGATACCTTGGATCACCGCCTTTCCCAGCGGCGGTGGACCCTGCGGCGGCGGATGGAAAACGGAACCTCTGTCTGCACCCTGAAAATTCCCCTGCCGGACGGCAGCCGGGGCGAATGGGAAGCAGCGCAGGAAAACCTGATGGCCGCCATTCCGGAATTATGTCACCTTGGTGCCCCGGCAGAACTGAAGGAACTGGTGCAATCCGGGATCACAGAAACCTGCGGCGCCAAATTCACCCGGTTGGCCGCCACCCTTTCTTACATGGGATCCACCCTGGAGCTGGCACTGGATCAGGGCGCGCTGCTGGGCGGGGGCAAGAAACTGCCTTTTTGCGAAGCAGAGGTGGAACTGAAGGCGGGCCGTGAAGAGGACGCCATGGCCTTTGCCGCCCATCTGGCCCAGGCCCATGGCCTGATCCCGGAACATGACAGCAAGCAGAAACGGGCCATGGCCCTCACAAAAAAAGAGAAATGAGAAGAAAATAATGACTTTTGAATCCCTTTTTGCCAAATATGATAAGTTGGTGCTCTTCGACACGGAGACCACCGGCCTGCAATACAGCCGGGACGAAATCATCGAGTTCGCCGCCGTGGTGGTGGAATCGGTGGGCGGCATCCCCACCATCACCAAAGAATACGACGAACTGGTGACCCTGTCCCCCGGCGGCTTCGTCCCCCCGCAAATCACGGAGCTCACCGGCATTTCCACCCAGGATCTGCGCCAGCGCGGCCTGCCCAAAACCCGGGTCTGCCGGGACATTGCGGAACTGTTCAGCGGCAATGCCCTTCTGCTGGCCTACAATGCCCACTTCGATCTGAGCTTCCTGTTTTACATGCTGCTCCGGGACGGAGATCCCACCATCCTGAAGGGCAAGGACAAGCTGGATCTGCTCACCGTCTACCGGGACCGGCACAGCTATCCCCACAGACTGTGCAGCGCCATCGAGCAGTATGGCCTGAGCGGCAAGGTGGTCAACTCCCACCGGGCGGTGGACGATGTGGTGGCCACCGTGGCCGTCATGGAGGAGATGGAGAAGGAAAAGGATGACTTGATCAATTATGTCAACCTCTTCGGATTCAACCCCAAGTATGGCGTGGAGGGCAAGCCCATCGGCTCCGTGACCTATAAACCCCAGCCCTACAACCCCAAAGGGCCACTGTACTTATAACAACGCGCAAGCAATTCCAGGAGAGAGTCAAGCCCCTCCCCTGCAATCTATGTCATTTGCTGAATAAGGAGGAACCATCATGATCAACCCCAAATCCTATGCCCTGGGTGCCAACCGTTCCTGCATCCGGGATCTGTTTGAATACGGCTGCCAGCGGGCTGCCATCGTTGGCCGGGAGAATGTCTACGACTATTCCCTGGGCAACCCCTCCATTCCCTCTCCCAAAGAGGTGAACGAGACCATTTGCCAGGTGCTCTCTGACACCGATTCCCTGCTGGTTCATGGCTACACCTCCGCTGTGGGCGATATGGCCATGCGCCAGGCCATTGCCGATGATCTGAACGGGCGGTACAATGCCGGCGCGGCCCCTGAGGATTTCTTCATCATGAGTGGCGCCGCCCCCGAGCTGGTGGCTGTGTTCCGGGCCCTGGCCGTGGAAGGCAGCGAGCTGCTGGCCGTTGCGCCCTACTTCCCGGAGTACAAGCCCTTCGCGGAAGAAGCAGGCCTCACCTTCAAGGTGGTTCCCCCCGATGTTCCCGATTTCCAGATCAAACTGGATGCCGTGGAGGCCATGCTGACGGAGAAAACCCAGGCCATCATCCTCAATTCCCCCAACAACCCCTCCGGCGTGGTCTACACCCGGGAGGTGCTGACAGAGCTTTCCGAGCTTCTGACCCGGAAGAGCGAAGAATACGGCCACCCCATTTACATTGTCTCCGACGAGCCCTACCGGGAGCTGGCCTACGGCGTGGAGGTGCCCTTCCTCCCCCTGATCTACCCCAACACCATTGTCTGCTACTCCTATTCCAAGAGCCTGTCTCTGCCCGGTGAACGCATTGGCTATGTGTATGTGCCCAAGGCCGCCGCTGACAGCCGCCAGGTTTACGCCGCAGTGGCCGGCGCCGCCCGGGCCTGCGGCCATGTCTGCGCCCCCAGCCTGTGGCAGAAGGTCATTGCCCGGTGCGCCCACCTGCGGCCGGATCTGGAAGCCTACGACAAAAACCGGAAAGCCCTCTACGAAGGTCTGACCGCCATGGGCTATGAAATGGCCAAGCCCGACGGCGCGTTCTATCTCTTCATCAAGGCCCCCGGTGGTGACGCCGTGGCCTTCAGCAACAGGGCCAAGGAAAAGGACCTGCTTCTGGTGCCCGGCGACGGCTTTGGCTGCCCCGGCTATTTCCGGATCTGCTACTGCGTCAGCATGGAGATGATCCGCAGGAGTCTGCCGGTATTCCAGGCGCTGATCGAAGAAGAATAATAACAAAAAACGGAAGCGAATCGCTTCCGTTTTTCTTTTTCCATATTTTCCCAAATTGTTCGTAAAACGTTCATTTTCCTTTATTTACAGTTATTTCCATTGACGAAAAATCGCATTTATGCTACACTCCTGTGGAGCGGATGACACGGCGCATGTCCGCAAAATCCCTACTTTCCAGGAGGAACCCAAACCCATGAGAAACGCATTTTTCCGGCAGGGCATTAGCCTCGTTCTGATCCTTGCCATGGCGCTGCCCTTCGGGCTCACTGCCCGGGCAGCGGAAACCGACGGTCTGTGCGAGCATCACCCCGCCCACACCACCGACTGCGGGTACGAAGCCACCGGAGCCTGCAGCCATGTATGCAGTGAGGATTCCGGCTGCATCACCATCCAGTGCCGCCATACCCACGAAGCTACCTGCCTCGACACCAATGGCAATGTCAGCTGTGACCACACCTGCACCAAGGACCCCGCCTGCTACACCCCCGTCACCGACTGCCTGCACACCCAGCATGGCGGCTGCGGTCATTCCGATGGCGCAGACTGCGACTTTGCTGTGAGCGGCTGCCCCCAGTGCAATGCGGTGGAGCTGAAGGGCACGGATATCTGGATGAACGACGGCACCGAATACATCTACACCGGCAGCCCTGTGGAGCCCGCCATCACCGTCAAGGTGGATCAGGTGGCGCTGGAGCAGGATGTCCACTATACCCTTGTCTACTCCAATAATGTGGAGCCCGGCACCGGTTCCCTGACCGTCACCGGCATCCCGGAGGCAGGCTACACCGGCACCATCACCTTCCCCTTCACCATTCATCCGGCCACGCCGGAATTCACCCTGATTGAAATCAAGGGCACCGATGTCATCATGGACGGCACGGTGTTCCCCTACACCGGCGAGGCCATTGAGCCCAGCATCACCGTTACCGTAGACGGCAAGGAATTGATTGCCGATCAGGATTATCATGTCAGCTACAAAAACAACATCGAGCCCGGCACCGGCACGGTAACCATCACCGGCATTGCCACGGCCAGCGAAACTGTGGGCTACACCGGTGAGGTTTCCATTGACTTCACCATTGTAAAGTCCACCGAGCCTGAGAATCCCACTGAGCCCGAGAACCCCACTGAGCCTGAGAACCCCACCGAGCCTGAGAACCCCACTGAGCCCGAGAACCCCACCGAGCCTGAGAACCCCACTGAGCCTGAGAACCCCACCGAGCCCGAGAATCCCACCGAGCCTTCCCAGCCGGAGGAGGAGTTTGAATACAAAATCATCAAGGGCAATGGCAGCAAGTGGCGTCAGGACAGCGGCAAGAACCTGTCCTTCACCATTAACGCGGATACGGATGACATTACCGCCATCCGCATCGATGGCAAAAAGCTGGCTTCCTCCCACTACACCCTGGGAAAGGATGGTCTGATCACCCTGAAGGAAAGCTGGCTTAAGAAGCTGGATCTTGGCACCTACCGCCTCACGGTGGAATTTGAGGACGGCGAGGCAAGCGGTAAGTTTACCGTGGCCAAGGCCCTGGACCCTGCCAACCCCACCACCGGCGATACCATCGGTCTGTGGGCAGGGATCATGGTGGTCTGCCTGGGCGGCATCTTTGCTCTGATCTTCCTGAAAAAGAAGCGCGCATAAACAAAATCCCGCCTTTCGGCGGGATTTTTTCTTATTTATATCCTTTTCCGTAGCACTGGCGGCACTGTCCGCCGCTGCACCGGGTGCAGCGAACCTGCACATATTGCCGGGTTCCGGCCAGCCATTCACGAACCTGACCGGAGCCGCCGCAGTTATCGCATCTGCCATCGCCGCCGCAGGCCCAGCATTTCTTTCTGTCAAAGGGATCCGGTGCCGGATCATCCGAATCGGGAGACGGAGTATCCACCTTCACCTGGCTGCGGCTGCCGGGATCCTCCAGCTGAAATTCCGGGAAGGTGTACAGAATCAGGGCCGTCTGACTATCGCTGTATGCCTTCTTCGTCAGCTTCACATGGTACTTGCCGCCGCTTTTCAGATAGACCCAGTCAATTTCATCATTTATGCCGGTATACTCGAATGTATAGTTGGTGCATTTTTTCCCGTTTTCCGTGGTTTCCTCTGTATCCATCAGCTTCAGCTGATACCGGTCCTCCTGCAAAAGGTCAAGGATTTCCTTTACGATTTCTTCCTCCTGCGTCTTATTGATCAGGCAGGTCACATAATGGGTATAGCCCCATTCGTCCTGGGTATACTTGGTATTCAGAAAGGAGGCCAGATCGGGAATGGCCACGCTGTTGGGATTCACAGTGCTTTCCTCTTTTGCCGGCGCTGTGGTTTCCATGGACACTACCGTTTTCGCAGGTGTTTCCGTTTTCGTGATGGCCGTGGTTTCCCGTAAAGCAGCTCTTGCCGGTTCAGTCACTGCCAGTTCAGAATCCTTCCGGTTCCCCACTGTCAGAAAAAGCATACCCAGCAGAGCGCACACACAGATCCCGGCGCAGATTATCGGAAGCATATTTCCGGGCCGCTTTTCCTTCGGTGCCTGAGAGCCCCCTGCCTGCTTCATGCCGCAGCTGGGGCAGAAAACGGATTTCTCATCAATTTCCTTTCCACAGTTCCAACAATACATGGATCTTCTCCCCTTTTTCGCAATATATGCATACTTTCAGGATAGCATGACGAATTGCTTCTGTCAATGAAAAAAGGCCGCTGTGCGGCCCTTTTTCAGGCGGCAAGGGTGAACCCTTGCCGCAGTATTTCGCATTAAAAATCCCGGATCCGCTTGGCGCGGCTCCTGCCCTTCCGTTTCATGCCCCGTGGCTTACTGATAAAACCGGGTATCGCAGTGCTGCAGCAGCAGTTTCAGATTCCGGCTGTGCCAGGATTCCCCCTGGCACCATTCATAGTACAGGGCCCCCTGGCTTTCATCCCAACCGGCTTTGATCATCTCCAGGGCTTCCCGGCAGCGTTCCCCAGGTACGGCAGATTCAAAGGTGCCGTCCATCACCGGGGTAAACTGGTCCTGGGCATAGATCACGCCCTTGATGGTGGAAGGAAATCTGGAAGATTCCACCCGGTTCAGCACCGTGCGCATCACCAGGGCAATACATTCCGTGCAGCCGGTATCGCCCCGTTCTGCCATGCCGATCTTCAGCAGCAGCCTTTCTTCCTCCTCCGTAAAGGTATACACCGGCGCAGGGGCAGTCTGGGTTTCCGGTTCTGTGGGGATGGTGGTGGGCTGGGTTTCCGGTTCCGTGGGGATGGTGACCGGCTGGGTGGACACCGTGGTGGGAACATCGACGGTCACCGCAGCCGTTACCGCGGTTGGTTCTTCCGTCTGCTCCCGGGCCAGCTGAATCTTCTGCGCGGCCCGTTCCGCCGTCCCCTTGGCAATCCACAAACCTGCGGCGAGTGCCAGCGCCAGACAGAGAAAAATACTCCATTTTTTCATGATATGTCCTCACACAGCAATACCCCGGTGTTCACTGGAACACCGGGGTCGCACTTTTTAGCAGTAGAAGTCCCGGATCCGCTTAGCACGGCTGGGGTGACGCAGCTTCCGGATGGCCTTGTTCTCGATCTGACGGATTCTCTCACGGGTAACACCAAAGATCTGGCCCACTTCCTCCAGGGTGTGGGTACGGCCGTCGTACATGCCGAAGCGCATCCGCAGCACATCGGCTTCCCGTTCGGTCAGGGTGTCCAGAATCTCCTTCAGGGCCTCTGCCAGCATGGCATTGGAGGTGGCGTCGGCAGGACCGGGGGTGCGCTCGTCCTCCACGAAGGAGCCGATGGAGGTATCTTCTTCATCGCCCACGGGAGTATCCAGCGACAGGGTATCGGCGGCGGTGCGATTGGCCTCGATGATCTTTTCCACAGGCAGATTCAGCTCGGCGGCAATCTCTTCCACGGTGGGTTCACGGCCCAGCTCCTGGACCAGCTTCCGGTTGCAGCGGGTGGCCTTGTTGATGACTTCCACCATGTGTACCGGCACCCGGATGGTGCGGGCTTGGTCGGCGATGGCACGGGTGATGGCCTGGCGGATCCACCAGGTGGCATAGGTGGAGAACTTGTTGCCCTTGGTCCAGTCGAACTTGTCCACAGCCCGGATCAGGCCCGTGTTGCCTTCCTGGATCAGGTCCAGAATGTGCAGGCCCCGGCCGGAGTACTTCTTGGCGATGGAAACCACCAGACGCAGGTTGGCTTCCGTCAGCTTGTTTTTGGCGTACTGGTCGCCTTCGGCAACCCGCTTGGCCAGCTCCACTTCCTCTTCGGCGGACAGCAGCTTCACCTGACCGATCTCCTTCAGATACATACGGACAGGATCATCCAGGCTGTATTCCGCAGCCAGATCCACAGGATCCACCAGGTCCTCTTCTTCCAGGCCGGACAGATCAATGTCATCGCCGGCATCCAGCACGTCTTCGGTATCCAGTTCCAGTTCTGCGGTGACAATCTGAATTCCCATGGCATCGATCTGGTCATAAATCTCCTCGATCTTCTCGGGAGGCAGGGTCACCTTCTCCAGCAGGGCATTGAGATCGGTGGCACGGATGATGCCATCTTTTTTGCCCTGCACGATCATGGCCTTCAGCGCGGCCTGAACTTCTTCCTGGGTGGGGTTCTTGGCAGCCTTCTTCGTAGTGCTCATGAAATGTCTCCTTTTTCTCTGTCTGTCTATGTAATAGTGTATATCCAAACAGTCTTTTTCTCTTTGCTGTTAGACTATACCGCCTTTTTTAATTTTTGACAAGGGCCTTTCCCGGATTTTTTTCAAAAAATTCTTCTGACTGCGGTTTTTTTGCACGACTTCCCGGTCAGTTTTCCCCCAAATTCGTGAAAAGATACGGTTTACTTTTTGAGGAGTTTTCGCTATAATGGGGAAAATGACATCGTGTGCCCTTTTGCCCGGCACGACACCTTCAACCATCACTGACCCATTCAATCATCCAAGGAGCTATCCCATGACTGAACTTTCCAAAATCAGAAATTTTTCCATCATTGCTCACATTGACCACGGAAAATCCACCCTGGCGGACCGTCTGTTGGAGGAGTGCAACGCCATTGACCAGCGGATCCGGGCGGAACAGATGCTGGACTCCATGGAACTGGAAAAGGAGCGGGGCATCACCATCAAGGCAACCGCCGCCACCCTGACCTACACCGCCGACGACGGCGAAACCTACGCCCTGAACCTGATTGACACCCCCGGCCATGTGGACTTTAACTACGAAGTGTCCCGGTCCCTGGCCGCCTGCGAAGGCGCCGTTCTGGTGGTGGACGCTTCCCAGGGCGTGGAGGCCCAGACCCTGGCCAACACCTATCTGGCCATTGACGCCGGTCTGGAAGTGCTGCCGGTCATCAACAAAATCGACCTGCCTTCTGCCCGTCCGGCAGAAGTCAAAGCCGAAGTGGAGGACATCATCGGCATCCCCGCCGAGGAGGCCCCGGAAATTTCCGCGAAAAATGGCATCAACATTCACAGCGTGCTGGAAATGATCGTTAAGGATGTGCCCGCTCCCACCGGCGACCGGGAAGAGCCCCTGCAGGCTCTGATTTTCGACAGTCAGTACGACTCCTATCGGGGCGTCATTGTCTATACCCGGATCAAGCAGGGCACCGTCCGCCCCGGTCAGGACATTAAAATGATGGCCACCGGCGCCACCTACAAGGTGGTGGAAGTGGGCACCATGAGCCCGGGTGGTCTCATTCCCCGGGATGCGCTTGGAGCCGGTGAGGTGGGCTACATCACCGCTTCCATCAAAACCGTGGCCGACACCCAGGTGGGCGACACCATCACCACCCTGGATCATCCCGCCGCCGAACCCCTGCCCGGCTACCGGCCTGTCCAGCCCATGGTTTTCTCCGGTATCTACCCCGCTGACGGCTCCAAGTACCAGGACCTGCGGGACGCTTTGGAAAAGCTGAAGCTGAACGACGCCTCCATGAGCTTTGAGCTGGAAAGCTCCATTGCCCTGGGCTTTGGCTTCCGCTGCGGCTTCCTGGGGCTGCTGCACATGGAGATCATCCAGGAGCGGCTGGAGCGGGAATACAACCTGGATCTCATCACCACCGCCCCCAACGTGGTCTACCGCATCACCAAAACCAACGGCGAGACCATGATGGTCTACACCCCCCTGGACTACCCCGATCCCATGGAGATCGAACTGGCGGAAGAGCCTTACGCCAAGGTGAATCTGATCGCTCCCCAGGAATATGTGGGCAACATCATGGAACTGGCCCAGCAGCGTCGCGGCGAATTCAAGGATATGGTCTATCTGGATGCCAACCGGGTGGAGCTGCACTATCAGATGCCCCTGAACGAAATCATTTACGACTTTTTCGACGCCCTGAAGTCCCGGACCCGTGGCTACGGTTCCCTGGACTATGAACTCATCGGCTACCGTCCCAGCAAGCTCGTGAAGCTGGACATTCTCTTAAACGGAGAGATCGTGGACGCATTGAGCTTCATCCTGTTTGCCGACAACGCCTACCCCAGAGCCAGAAAGATCTGCGAAAAGCTGAAGGACAACATCCCCCGGGCCCAGTTTGAAATTCCCGTTCAGGCCGCCATCGGCGGCAAGATCATTGCCCGGGAAACCATCAAGGCCCTGCGCAAGGACGTGCTGGCCAAGTGCTACGGCGGTGACATCACCCGGAAAAAGAAGCTGCTGGAAAAGCAGAAGGAAGGCAAGAAACGGATGCGGACCTTCGGCACGGTGGCCGTTCCCTCCGAAGCCTTTATGGCTGTCCTCAAGCTGGATGAAGACTAAGGCGGCAGCGGCCGCCAGCGATTACGCAGCGAACCTGGTTCATCATCCCACATCCGTTGGGCCTCTCGACCAGATAATTCGTGCGTTTATTATAACTGCCCCGGAGGTAATCCATGCCCATCTTAACAAAACGACTGAACAAGACCCCTCTTGGTCTGTATATTCACGTTCCCTTCTGCCGCAGCAAGTGCCAGTACTGCGACTTCTATTCCCTGGCCTGCAAGGATGACAAGCTGATGGACCGCTATCTGGATGCGGTCTGCGCCCACATCAAGGAGGCCGGCGCCCTGGCCCCCGCCTATAAGGTGGACACCATCTACTTTGGCGGCGGCACCCCCAGCTTCTTCGGGGCCGACGGCCTTGCCACGATTCTGGCCACCATCCGCCGGAATTTTGACGTGGACGTCAACGCCGAAATCACCCTGGAATGTAATCCCGACTCCGTCAACGACCGGATGCTCCACCGGATGCGGGCCGAAGGCGTCAACCGCATCAGCCTGGGCATCCAGACTGACAACGATGAAACCCTGAAAAAACTGGGCCGTCCCCACACCTATGCCCAGGCTGTGTCCGCCTACCAGCGGATTCGGAAGGCCGGCTTCAAGAATGTGTCTGTGGATCTGATGTACGGCCTGCCGGGCCAGACCCTCAGGTCTTGGCAGGAAACCCTGGACCACGTCCTGCGGCTGCTGCCGGAACACATCAGCTGCTACGGCCTGAAGGTGGAAGAAGGCACCCCCCTGTATGCCTACAAGGACGATGCCAACCTGCCCGACGACGATCTGCAGGCGGATATGTACCTGGCTGCCGTGGATATGCTCCGTTCCCGGGGCTACCGTCACTATGAAATTTCCAACTTCGCCCGGAAGGGTCTGTACTCCCGCCACAACATGAAATACTGGACCGGCGGCGAATATCTGGGCTTCGGTCCCAGCGCTTCTTCCGACTTTGCCGGCAAGCGGTTTGTCCTGGCCAGGGATTTGCAGAGCTATATCTCCGGCATCCGGGACGGCGGCGAGGTCATGGAGGACGTGCAGGAAATTCCCCTGCGGGAGCGGGCGGGCGAATACCTGATGCTCCGTCTGCGCACCCATCTGGGCATTGCCCCGGATGAATACGAGCGGACATTCCTGCTGCCCTTTGATCCTCTGAAGGAAATTCTGGCCAAGTACCGCGCTCTGGGCTATGTGGGCATCAATGATGACGGCCGCTGGAATCTCACCGCCAAGGGCTATCTGATCAGCAACACCATTCTTTCGGAGCTTCTGATTGCCCAGGATGAATCCCTGCCCCTGAACCGGTTCTGCTGATCCGGTTTCCTGCGAAATAATGAACCTCCCTGTGGAATTCCACAGGGAGGTTGTTTCATACCAATATATATTAACCAAACACGCTCAGCAGGAAGCCGGCAATGCTGTCTTCCTGCTCGGCCACCTTTGTTCTGAAAATATGCATGATCCCCTGCCTTGCGGCAGGGGATCGGCAATCCAAATCCATGACACACAGCAGAAATCCCACTTTACACGTTTCCTGGTGGGCCACCTTTGTTCTGTAAATGTGCATGATCCCCTGCCTTGCGGCAGGGGATCGGCTTTATTAACCAAACACGCTCAGCAGGAAGCCGGCAGCGATGGCGGAGCCGATGACACCGGCCACGTTGGGGCCCATGGCGTGCATCAGCAGGAAGTTGGAGGGGTTGTTCTTCTGGCCCACGGTGTTGGCAACACGGGCAGCCATGGGAACGGCGGACACACCGGCGGAACCGATCAGGGGGTTGGTCTTATTGCCGGTGAGACGGCACATGATCTGGCCGCCCAGCAGACCGCCAGCGGTGGACAGACCAAAGGCCACAACGCCCAGCACCACGATGGACAGGGTCTGAACCGTCAGGAAGTTGGAGCCAACCATGGTAGCGCCCACGGAGGTGGACAGCAGAATGGTGACGATGTTCATCAGGGCATTCTGCATGGTATCGCTGAGGCGGTCGGTCACGCCGGACTCCTTGGCCAGGTTGCCCAGCATCAGGCAGCCGATAAGGGGAGCGGTGTCGGGCAGCAGCAGTGCCACGAAGATGGTAACCAGGATGGGGAAGATGATCTTCTCGGTCTTGGACACCTGGCGGGTCTGAACCATCTTGATCTTCCGCTGCTCGGGGGTGGTCAGCAGGTTCATAATCGGCGGCTGGATCAGGGGGATCAGGGCCATGTAGGAGTAAGCTGCCACAGCGATGGCGCCCAGCAGATGGGGAGCCAGCTGGGAGGTCAGGAAGATGGCGGTGGGGCCGTCAGCGCCGCCGATGATGCCGATGGAAGCAGCCTCGGGGCCGGTAAAGCCCAGAGCGGGGCTGATGAGGTTCATGGCCACAGCGCCAAAGAAAGCGACAAACACACCCATCTGGGCGGCAGCACCCAGCAGCAGGGACTTGGGATTGGACAGCAGAGGGCCGAAGTCGGTCATGGCGCCAACGCCCATGAAGATCAGACAGGGATACAGGCTGGTCTTGACACCGATGTAGAAGATGTCAAGCAATCCGCCGTGGCGCATAATCTCGCCGTAGGAGTGGTAAAACTGGCTGGACTTGTCCATGAAGGCAGTCCACAGCTCCTGGTGATACAATCCGCCCATGGGCAGGTTGGACAGCAGGCAGCCGAAGGCGATGCCGGTCAGCAGCAGAGGCTCAAACTTCTTGACGATAGCTAAGTAAAGCAGGACGCAGGCAATGACCAGCATCACCAGATTCTGCCAACCGCCGTCGCTGGCGAAGCCCTGGGACAGAGCGGCAAAACCGGAGGAGTTCCACAGATTCAGAAGAACTTCACCAATATTAATCATGTGTAATCCCTCCTTAGTTCAGTACGACCATGGGATCGCCTGTGTTCACGGAGGATCCCTTGGTTACCAGGACCTGGGCAACTGTGCCGGTCTTGGGCGCAAAAATTTCATTTTCCATTTTCATGGCTTCCAGCACGCACAGCAGCTCGCCTTCCTTCACGCTCTGGCCTGCGGAAACGGCCACCTTCAGGATGGTGCCGGGCATGGGGGCGTTTACAGCTTCACCGGCCACGGGCGCGGCAGGGGCGGGAGCGGCCACAGGAGCAGGAGCTGGAGCAGGTGCCGCCACAGGGGCGGGCGCAGCCACAGGAGCAGCTTCCACCACGGTACCGCCAATGGCCACCAGCAGATCACCGGTGTTGACAGAGGCGCCCTTAGCAATGGGCAGGGCGGAAATGGTGCCGGCGCAGGGAGCGTAGATCTCGTTTTCCATCTTCATGGCTTCCAGCACGCACAGCAGCTCGCCTTCCTTCACGCTCTGGCCCACGGAAACAGCCACCTTCAGGATGGTGCCGGGCATGGGAGCCTTGACGGATTCACCGCCGGAAACGGTCATGCCGCCGGCAGCGGGGGCAGCAGGGGCAGCAACGGGAGCGGCCACGGGAGCAGCAGCAACGGGAGCCTTTGCCTCGTATTCGGCAACGCAGGTTGCCTTGTCCGCGTTGACCTCGATCTCATAGGTGCGGCCCAGCAGAGTCACTTTATAAATCATAGTCTGTTTTCCTCCTTGGAACCGTTATGCCAGAACCACCAGTGCGTCACCGGTGTTCACAGAGCTGCCCTTGGAGACGGGGACACTGGAAACGGTGCCGGCCCGGGGGGCGAAGATCTCATTTTCCATCTTCATGGCTTCCAGCACACACAGCAGCTCGCCTTCCTTCACGGCCTGACCGGCAGCCACGGCCACCTTCAGAATGGTACCGGGCATGGGAGCGGCCACGGTCTCACCACCGGCAGGGGCGGCGGCGGGAGCAGCAGGGGCAGCGGGAGCGGCCACAGGAGCGGCGGCCACAGGAGCGGCGGCCACGGGTGCCGCGGCGGCGGGAACAGCGCCCACGGGAGCGGCAGCCTCAAACTCGGGCAGGGTCATGGCCTGGGCCAGCTCCACTTCCACTTCGTAGGTACGGTTATTCAGGGTCACTTTGTATTTCATCTTACTTGACCTCCTTGATAGAGGTGAACCGCAGTTCATTCAGGGGCTTGCCCATCCGGTTTGCCACAATGGCCATGATCATGGCGGCGGTCTTGGGATCCACATCATGCAGCTTCAGGGAACCGGCAGTGCCGGGCGCCTTGGGGGCACCCTCCAGCACGATGGCGCCCTTGGTGTGGGGGGCCACGGGGACGGAGGCCATTTCAGCTTCCTTGGCAGCAGCCTTCTCGGCCAGCTTCTTGTCCCGGGCAACGAAGATTTTGCCCATGACCATCAGCACCAGCATCAGCAGGATCAGGCCGAAGAACACCACGGCATAACCCAGCAGTGCAACGATGCCTGCATTGGCCATGCTGAGGTTCACCAGGTCAACAGAGGCGGTGGTCGTCAACATCATGGTTGTACCCTCCTTTTAGCACTCTGTAATGGAGTAGGTCACCACGTTCTCTTCCTTGGCCTTCCGCTCCTCCAGGAACTTTTCGGCCAGGTTGGGGAATGCGATGTAGCTCAGCACATCCTCATCGGACTTGGCCAGGTCGCCCAGCTTCTGGCGGGTGGTCTCAACCACGGGAGCCAGGGTGTCGGCAAAGCGGCCCTCCAGGGGCTTTTCATCGCCCAGGATCTGTGCCTGAATCTCAGGGTTGATGGGGGCGGGGGTGGTGCCGTACTCGCCGCGGCAGTAAGCCTTGATTTCCTTGGAGACGGACTTATAGCGCTGGCCGTCCAGCACGTTGCGGACTGCCTGGACACCGACCATCTGGCTGGTGGGGGTCACCAGGGGAGGATAGCCCATATCGGCACGGACCTTGGGGGTTTCCAGCAGCGCCTCATCCAGACGATCCAGGGCGTTCATCTGCTTCAGCTGGCTCAGCAGGTTGGAGAGCATACCGCCGGGAATCTGGTAGGTCAGGCACTGGGTGTCGGTGGCCATGGACTTGGGCATCAGGGTGCCGTCCTTGATGAAGTCGTCACGGACGGTCTTGAAGTAGTCGGCCATCTTCTTGGTCTGGGTGTCATCCAGATCCACTTCGTAACCCAGCTGGCGCAGGGCGTAAGCCAGGGTCTCGGTGGCGGGCTGGGAAGTGCCGCCGGAGAAGGGAGAGATGGCGGTATCGATGATATCAACGCCTGCTTCCACTGCCTTCAGGTAGGTCATGAAGGCAAGGCCGGTGGTGGAGTGGGTGTGCAGGTCGATGGGCATACCGGGCACAGCATCCTTGATGGCGGAAACCAGGTCGTAGGCTTCCTGGGGGCCCATGATGCCGGCCATGTCCTTGATGCAGATGGTGGAAGCACCCATTTCCTTCAGTTCCTTCACGATCTGGACATACTTGGCGTGGGTGTGGACAGGGGAAGTGGTGTAGGAGATACAGCCGGAAGCGATGGCGCCGGCATTGATGGTAGCCTCCATGGCCACCTTCAGATTATTGGTGTCGTTCAGGGCGTCGAAGATACGGATGATGTCAATACCGTTTTCAACAGCCTTCTTGACAAACAGCTTCACGAAATCATCGGGGTAGTGGGAATAGCCCAGCACGTTCTGACCGCGCAGCAGCATCTGCAGCTTGGTGTTGGGAACCGCAGCCCGGATCTTGCGCAGACGCTCCCAGGGATCTTCATTCAGGTAGCGCAGGCAGACGTCAAAAGTTGCGCCGCCCCAGCACTCGATGGAATAGTAGCCGACCTTGTCGATGGTGGAGAGCATGGGCTCAAACTTTTCGAAGGGCAGGCGGGTGGCGATCAGAGACTGGTTCGCATCACGCAGAACGGTCTCCACAAACTGAACTTTTTGTGCCATTTTGTATGTAACCTCCGTAGATAAAGATGAAAGTGGGTACAGCAAAATCACAACAACTGTGCGTAATTTGGTAAATACGCATAAGAATGATTTCATTGCACCCGATTATTTTAGACCAACGACATAAACCGCAAAGCGGCCGTTGGTGAAAAACGACAAAATTGAAAATTGTAAATAAATAGCCTTTATGAAACTGTCACAAAGGACATTTTTTGACTTTTTTCAGAACAAATCCCAGTCATTACCAAATGTATCTTATCACAAAGGAAAATAAATGTAAATACATTTTTTTAAGATTTCGGTAGTTTTCTATCGTTTCTTTCCGGCAGGGAGTTCCATTTATCAAAAACATTTGTCCATCTGGGCCGGTTAGTAAATTGCACAATAGTTCGACGAAGAAAAATTGCTTTTGGGAAAAACTTTCAGATTGCTATTGATTTTTTACTATCGATAGTGTATGCTACAATCAGCGAACATGGGATGCCGATCTGAAAATCAAATAAAAGCAGACCGGTATTACTACTTATTATGAAAGAGGTTACATATTTATGGCACAGATCGATCTGACAAAGTATGGCATTCATAATGCCGAGATCATCCACAACCCTTCCTATGAGGAACTGTTTGAAGCTGAAATGGATCCCTCCCTGGAAGGCTTTGAAAAGGGCCAGCTGACCGAGCTGGGTGCTGTCAATGTTATGACCGGCATCTACACCGGACGCTCCCCCAAAGACAAGTTCATTGTCATGGACGACGTTTCCAAGGACACGGTGTGGTGGACCTCCGACGAGTTCAAGAACGACAACAAGCCCGCATCCCAGGAAGCCTGGAACGAGTGCAAGCGCCTGGCTGTGGAAGAGCTGAGCAATAAGAAGCTGTACGTCATGGACGTGTTCTGCGGCACCAACGCCGACACCCGCATGGCCATCCGTTTCATCATGGAGGTGGCATGGCAGGCTCACTTCGTCAAGAATATGTTCATCGCTCCCACCGCAGAAGAGCTGGCCAACTTTGAGCCCGACTTCATCTCCTACAACGCTTCCAAGGCTAAGGTGACCAACTTCAAGGAGCTGGGCCTGAATTCCGAGACCGCTGCCATCTTCAACCTGACTTCCAAGGAGCAGGTCATCCTGAACACCTGGTACGGCGGCGAAATGAAGAAGGGCATGTTCTCCATGATGAACTACTACCTGCCCCTGAACGGCATGGCTTCCATGCACTGCTCCGCCAACACCGATATGAACGGCGAGAACACCGCTCTGTTCTTCGGCCTGTCCGGCACCGGCAAGACCACCCTGTCCACCGACCCCAAGCGTCTGCTGATCGGCGACGACGAGCACGGCTGGGACGACAACGGCGTCTTTAACTTCGAGGGCGGCTGCTACGCCAAGGTCATCAACCTGGACCCCGAGTCCGAGCCCGACATCTACAACGCCATCAAGCGCAACGCTCTGCTGGAGAACGTTACCGTGGACGCCGAGGGCAAGTGCGACTTCGCTGACAAGTCCGTCACTGAGAACACCCGTGTCTCCTACCCCATCAATCACATTGAGAAGATCGTCCGCCCCAAGTCCGCAGGCCCCGATGCAAAGAATGTCATCTTCCTGTCTGCTGACGCCTTCGGCGTTCTGCCTCCCGTGTCTATCCTGACCCCCGAGCAGACCCAGTACTACTTCCTGTCCGGCTTTACTTCCAAGCTGGCCGGCACCGAGCGCGGCATCACCGAGCCCACTCCCACCTTCTCCGCCTGCTTCGGCCAGGCCTTCCTGGAGCTGCACCCCACCAAGTACGGTGAGGAGCTGGTCAAGAAGATGCAGAAGTCCGGCGCCAAGGCTTACCTGGTGAACACCGGCTGGAACGGCACCGGCAAGCGTATCTCCATCAAGGATACCCGCGGCATCATCGACGCCATTCTGGATGGCTCCATCCTGAAGGCCGAGACCAAGACCATCCCCTACTTCAACTTTGAAGTTCCCACCGCTCTGCCCGGTGTTGATCCCGCTATCCTGGATCCCCGGGACACCTACGCAAACGTAGAGGACTGGAACAAGAAGGCTGAAGATCTGGCCAGCCGCTTCATCAAGAACTTCGTCAAGTACACCGGCAACGAGGCCGGCAAGGCTCTGGTGGAAGCCGGCCCCAAGCTGTAAGCCGGTAAGACCGGCAGCTAATACGTTATCAACCTGATCCTGAGTCCAACACCCTTGGGTAGCTCGACCAGATGGTACGTCCCACAAGGAAACATAAAAACCGCAGTCGAAAGACTGCGGTTTTTTCATTGCGCGGCAACTGCATAGAGCTGAGCTTCCCATTGACTTTCGCGGCTTCACGATGCGAGATGATTGCCGCAGTACAGGCTCGTACTGCCCATGGGCTTCCCCGTTGACTGCCGCACCTCCGAACCGGGCGGGCCCAAAAGATGCGAGATGATTGCCGTAGTATAGGCTCGTAATGCCCATGGGCTTCCCCGTTGACTGCCGCACCTCCGAACCGGGCGGGCCCAAAGGATGTGAGATAATTGGCGCACTGAAGGCTCGTAATGCCTGCGGGGGGCATCCTCGCAAAAACCCCCACTGCGTTGCAGTGGGGGTTCACCGTATTTTATATTGATATTCAATTAAAAGCTTTAATTCGTCAGAATTGAAGTTTTTAATATGAAGATCATAATGAGACGGGATTCTATGATTTTCTATCTCGAAAATCATAGAATCGACAACGCCGTTAGGCGGTGTCTTCTTGATAAAAATGAAACATTTTTATCAAGAAATAGTATTACTGGTTTGCCATTTCCTTCAGGGCGTCCTTGCGGGAGAAGTTGGCACGGCCCTTCTCATCGAAGCCCATGAACTTGACCCAGGTCATGTCGCCCAGGTTCAGAACGTCTTCCACCTTCTC
>JBJDYI010000105.1:0-2603 GCA_051867165.1 Faecousia sp.
CCTTTTCGACGATAAATCGAGTTTTCAGAGTTTGTCAACAGCGCCGAAACGCGACGCCCTTTGTTATCCCGGATTGCTTTTTTCCTTGTCCCGGGATTGGAGTGTTTTTTTCGTTTTCTGACATAACGATAGTAGAGGACAAAGGCAGCGCAGATTACTTCCGCCTCTTTCGGTTCCCTTTCCCATGCACCTGATACGGCGCAGTTTTCCCGCGCTGGTTATTGGGGCTTTTCAGGTGTTCAGACTTCTTGAGAATATTGATCTGTGTGACAAATTCCTCCGGGGTCAGCTTGTCGTAATCAATGCCGAGGGTAGCCAGGAAGAGGCTGGCTTTCTTTTCTTCCTCAGTACCCTCGTAGTGCATGGCGGTTTCCATCTGCTTTTGGATTTCGGTAACAGGTGAAGCGGTATCGGCAGTGGTTGTGTCTTTCCTATGGGCATCCCGAATGTCCTGCATGATACCGTCAATGTCCTTGTGAACCACATGGGCAAAGTAGTCCTCTTCCGTTACCTGAGCCAGCTCCAGGGTGCGCACATACAAATCATTCTCTCCGGGATTGTGCTTTTCCATGATTTGCTTTCGGTTGGCTTCCAGAATGGCGTTCATGTCATTGATCCGCATATCCGCAATCCGATCAACGAAGATTTCAATATCCACCAGAAAGCGCTGAAAATCCTTGTGCAAAGCCAATTCAGCCAGCAACCGGTTGTTGAGCTTTCCACTTTTCAAAAGATCAATCATTTCATCACTCAAATGCAGATCGTGCAGGTCTGTGTTTGGGTGATTTTTTGTTTCCGTCAGCCCCAGCAGATAGTCCGTGGACACACCGTAGTATTTTGCCAGCGTGACGATGCTGAATGGGCTGATGTCTTTGAAATCGTCGGATTCATACTTGCCCAGTGCGGATTTGGAAATGCCGGTTTCCTCCGCAAGCTGCTCCAGAGTCAGGCGTCGTTCCACCCGCAGGTCTTTCAGTTTCTCCTGTATTGTCAGTTTTGTGTTCATAAAGCAGTCTCCAAAACAGTTTTCTTCCATTATATCACGGCTGTCTATAACCGTGGAAATATTAAATTTTGTGGGCCTTTTCCATCCTTTTGGATATCCGGGAAAGGCCCTTTTTCTGTTGTAGAATACGGACAGATTTGCCTGTATTTGAGGCTACGGGTGAACCTTGAAAACTGAATGACCGTCCGAAAGGGATATGTCCTCCGGGGAAGCATCGCGATGACCATGAGCGTGCCAAGGGGGAGAAAACGCCGGGTGAAACGCCGGGCAGGAACTGGTTCGGGCAGAACGGCAAGTACATATGGGGGCTGTCCTGTTTTTTGAAATGGGCTTGTCCTGCGATTAGCCTGTTTTTTGAAAATTTCCCCATAACCATAGTGAGAGGGTAAGCCCGGCAACTTACGCTCCCCAAAAACGAAGAAAGGAGGATGATTGCCTATGGCAAAAACAGAACGGGAACTGACTGTACCGGAACGACGATCCATTCGGAAGCTGGTATCCGGACGCTGCGCCAACTATGATAGGGATTACGGCTGCCTGCCGCTGGACTGCGAATGCCCCATGCTGGGCATCTGCTACACAAACAGTGCCATGTGCCGGTACTTCCGGGAATCGGTTCTGCCCAACGCCCCGGAACTGGAAGCAGCCTTGCTGGCGATGCCTACAAAACGCTGCCAGCACTGTGGAAAGCCCTTCCCGGTCAGTGGGCGGAGAGTGTACTGCTCCGACAAATGCGCAGACGCAGCCCGAAGAAAGCAGACCGCTGCCAGAGTGCGAAAACACAGACAACAAAGCGGCAGTGTAACGCATTGACCCCGAAAAAGGCTTGGGGCGCAACGGCTTTCCGGGGCAGATTCAGGAAGGTGGCACAGTTATATTCCCCAACCCAAAATAGCCCTGCAAATGGTTACAGGGTGCAAAACAAGAAATAGGAGATAAGAAAATGAACCAATTTGAAAGCGTCAAGGCAGCTATCCCAATACGGCAGGCTGCCGAACACTATGGACTGAATGTTGGCCGAAACGGCATGACCTGCTGCCCATTCCACGAGGACAGGCATCCAAGCATGAAGCTGAATAAGGATTATTTCTTCTGCTTCGGCTGCGGGGCCAGTGGAGATGTCATCGACTTCACCAGCAGGCTCTTTGGCATCGGCCTCAAAGATTCCGCAGAAAAACTTTCCGTTGATTTTGGCATCTCGGCTGAAACAAAGCCGGTAGCTATCCGGCAGAATCCATCCCGGCTGGACGAGCTGCGATGCCGCCGGGCGCTGACAGACTATCTGCATCTATTGAAGGAATGGAAAACCCGATATGCACCCAACGCGCCGGAGGACATTCTGGATGACCGCTTTGTGGAAAGCTGCCAGCAGTTCGACCGCATTGCGGGGCTTTTGGAAATGCTGGACGAAGCCTGCGGGAGCGAGCGTAGCCAAGCTGTGTCCGCTCTGATGGCTGACGGCAGCATTGCTTTCTGGGAAGATGTCGTGGCAGAGAATCGAAAGGAGACAAGATATCATGCAAAAGAACCCGCAATCGCCTGATCTTCCCATCTGGTTTGACGGGAAGAACATCAACGAGGCTCTGTTCTGCGAGGA
>JBJDYI010000106.1:0-2577 GCA_051867165.1 Faecousia sp.
CTGCTCAATTCGCTTCAACGGACTGCCCGTTTCGGATGAGCGGTGCGGGCAGTTCGGTTGAAGCGGTGTGGTTTTTACGGTGAAATTTCCGGAGGATTCCAGGCGTTAATGGGCGTGAGATTTCGCATATTTTTGCCGTTCATTTCCAACCGGTAGGAGTTGTTCAATAATCGATTTAGACAAGCGTCTGCATAGGTGTGCTCCTGAAACAGGTCATACCAGGCCTTCACTGGGAACTGGGACACAACCATGGTGGATCTTCCAGGATCCCGGCTTTCCAGTACCTCGAACAGATTCCGGCACTTATTCAGATCCAGCTGCATCAGTCCGAAATCATCAATCACCAGCAGGTCAAAGGATACCAGTTGGGCCAGTGCCTCCCGGTATGTGTCCATGGTTTCGGCCCGGTTCAGTTCGTCAATGAGCTGGCTGGCTTTGCAATACTTCACAGTCTTGAACTGACGCAGAGCAGAGATCGCAAGCGCGTTGGCCATGTAGCTCTTTCCGGAGCCGGTCTGACCGGTAATCATCAGGTTCCGGCCCTGTTCTACCCACTTGCATTTGGACAGCTCCTCAATGATTCTGGTATCCAGCAGCCGTTCCGGATCATAGATCGTCTCATCCAGATCGGCATGAGGATACTTCAGCGTGGCTTTCTTAATGAAACGGTTCAGTTTCTTGTTGTATCGCAGGTCCCATTCCGCATCCACCAGACGCCCCACCTTTTCTCTGAACGGAATCAGGTCGGAATTGGGATTACGGAGCAGTTCTTCCAGAGCCTCTGCCATGCCGGAGAAGCGCATGACCTTCAATTTATTGCAGAGTTCGTAATCTTCCGTAGAAAGGATCTCTTTGTAAGCCATTACTTGTAGATCTCCTTTCCTCGGAGATTCTCATGAGAAGGCAGTTTCTGCTGTTCCCTGGCCTGACTACGGTCTGTCAGCTGCTTCAGACAGCGCTTGAAATAGGAATACCGGCAGGCATTGCCCTCCACACAGAGCCTGGCCGCTTCCTCTACCAGCAGTTTGGACTGTCCGGTACACATGTGGAGGATACCGTTACAGCTGTTGTAGGATTGTTCCTCATGCTGGTTGGATAGGAGCACGGAATCAATCATCTTTGCGGTATATGGACCGTAGCCGGCGGCCCAGCGGCGGTAGTAATCCCCGTCCTTCTCATTTACGTCCCGGTAGAATCGGTGCTCCTGCGGCATATGCTCTGTCTTGGTAATGTACTTCGGGAATGTGGTGTAGGACCGTCTGTGGGTACAGACCAGCTTGTTATTCCGGTCACAGATCCGGATCTCTGCCATAGTCGCTTTCAAAAAGGCCGGCTGGCCATACATGGAATAAGGGACGGAATAATAGTGTTCGTCGTACAAAAGGTGGTAATTGTTCGGTACTTTTGCAAAATATCGGTACTCACAGGGCGAGAAACGTCCGTTAGTCAGCGGCCTCATCTTCGGCTTGTCGTAGGCTTCAAATGCCTCCTTCCGAGAGAAATTCTGGCCCTGGATTTTTCTGTTGTTCAGGTTATCTACGATACGGTAGATTGTCTGGTTCAATTCCTCCAGACTGTAATATACCCGCTCCTTCAGATCTTCCAGCAGATGGGTCTCCAGCCATTGAACGCCCTTTTCGACGGTTGCTTTTCCCTTAGGCTTTCTGGCAGGCGGCGGCAAGATTGTTACCTCATAGAACTGCTCCAGATCCTGATATGCAGAGTTCAGGATCAGCTCATCTTTCGTATGCTTTGTAACAGCAGCGCGGAGGTTGTCCGGAACAAGATATTTTGGGATCGATCCATAATGGTCAAGGGCATGGACGGTGCCGGCAATGAAGTGGGACAGTTTCTCATCCGGGAAAGCCTCTGCGTAGATCATGCTGCTGACACCAACGGTGGTGACAAAGATATGCACCTTCCGGAGTTCGCCGGTCTGGGTGTCCACCAGAAGCTCCGGCTGGTCACCGACCCAGTCAATATACACACGCTCACCGGGAACCCGTTCCACCGCCATACGCAGGGCCTGGCTCCCGTGGTGGGCATTAACATACTGATTGAAGTAGTGGCAGAACTGGGTGTACTGGTAGCCCGAGGGGTGCGCCTTTTTGTACTTAAGCCACATATAATACAGATTGGCCTTGCTGCCTTCTTGGTTGATCCGGTTGTAGATCGCCTCAAAGTCCGGCATGATGTTCTCAGACTTCCTGCGGATGTTGGAGGGCGGGTAGAAGGAGGCTTCTACTTCCTCGCCAGGCATCTGCTTCAGGACCTCCAGGGGGATGCCCTTTTCCCGGTAACGGCTCATGATGAGGTTTACGGTGCTGTTGCCAACACCGTAGCGGCTGCGGCAATCGTCGTAGGAAATGCCCTTCAGGCGCATCTCGATGATGCCAAGAATGGTCTTGCTGTTTTGCATTGAAAATGATACTCCTTTCCGGCAGATATACTGCTGGAAAGAATGTAGCATATTCCAGGCTGTGTTTGCACCGTTTGTCCGAAATGACCGCACCGCTCAGACCGAAAAACTCACACCGCCCAAAGCGAAAACCGTGCACCGTTTGGGCGAAATTTGCA
>JBJDYI010000107.1:0-9630 GCA_051867165.1 Faecousia sp.
TGAGGGAATACTGTATGTATTTCCCATTTTTAGAACTGCACGGATGGGGCAAAAGGTTCGCCGCTCAGCCGCAGACGATTTATTCAGAGTTTCCCCAATAAAATTGCCTTCGCCCTGGAATATTTCTGCCGGTACCAGCCGATTTTCTCCTTCGGCACCGCCACGCCGGCAAACCGGCTTTCGTCGGAATTGTGGGCCAGATCCGCGAGCTTGACCTTCATGGCAATGGGATTGGCTTTGATGTTCCGGACATAGTCAAAATAATCGGTACCCGGTTCATGGGTCAGCAGGGCAACCGCTCCCACCACGGGCTCCGGGAATTCTGCCGCCAGTGCTTCCAGCGTCACATCCGTGTCCTCCACGGTGTCATGAAGCAGGGCCACACAGCAGGAAATTTCATCCTGCATCTGCTCTGCCAGATGGAGCGGATGGAAGATATATGGGACACCGGAGGTATCCACCTGGCCATGGTGGGCCTGATAGGCAATCTCCATGGCTCTTTTAGTCAGCGCCGTGTAAACCATGATTCATTCCTCCCTGGCGTTGGCCAGCAGACATACAGAAAGGCCAACGTTTTTTTCTCCATATTGTTTCTTCCTTAGTCATCCCTTCTACGGCCGCCGAACAGCAGAATCAGCCGTAGCAGCTGAGCCAGGGCCACAGCTGTGGCCGCCACATAGGTCAGAGCCGCGGCAGTCAGCGTCTTTCTGGCGCCCCGTTGCTCTTCTGAGGTCAACAGGTTGCTGCTTTCAATGGCCGCCATGGCCCGGCGGCTGGCATTGAACTCCACCGGCAAGGTCACAATCTGGAACACCAGACTCATACCAAAGGCGGCAATGCCCAGATACACCAGCGTATCGGAAAATCTGCCCAGGAAGGTCATCAGGATGCCTGCCAGAATCAGAGGCATGGCAATACGGCTGCCAAAATTGGTCAGTGGGATGATGGCAGCCCGAAGCTTGATGGGTGCGTAATTCTCGGCATACTGCACCGCATGCCCCGCTTCATGGCAGGCAACACCGATGGCCGCAGTGGAAGTATTGTCATACACATTGTCGGACAGGCGTATCACATTGGTCTTCGGGTCATAGTGATCCGTTAAATTGCCGCTGACCCGGTCAATGCGGACACCCCGGACACCATTGGCCTGCAGAACCCGCTGGGCCGCTTCTGCGCCGGTGAGGCGTCTGGCGGAATACTGCTTGGAATACTTCTTGAAGGTGCTGTTTACATTGGCGCTGGCCCACAGGGACAGCAGAAGGCAGGGCAGCACCAGAATCACATAGGTCCAGTCAAAGCGGTAATAATAGGGATAGTACATTTTTTATTCTCCTTAAATTTTTTCAGGCTCCATTGCATCATGGAGCGTATCAGAGATGGCACCCCGGAACAGGGGGAAGGCCTGCCCATGGAGGGTTTCCAGCGCACCGGCAGACAAATTCACCGGTATCTGGCCGGGAAGAAACAGGTCCATATCAAAAATGAATTTGACCTCCTTGTCATCTTTTCCAAATTTACGAACAAAACCGGGGCCGGCATGAATCTTTGCCCGACAGCCGCCCCGAATGGCAGTCTCCACATCAACGGTACAGCGGCTGGTGCAGGCCTCCTGGACATCCGGCTCTGCCAGAGGGCCCAGATAGCAGGGCATAATCAGTTCTCCAAAGGGATGACCCGTCAGTTCCAGTTCCTCCCGGGAAATGGCATTGACATAGCGCAAACCTACCCGCTCAAAAAACGCCGGATGATAAGTCTGGATAAACGCCGCCAGGGGCTGATCCAGGTGTGCCGCAAACGTCTCCCAACAGGTATAGCTGGTGCATGCCAGGGAAATAAATTTGCTGGTCAGATTCACCCGCCAGATTCCATCGGCAGAAGAAAACTGATAATTAATAGTGCCAGGCTGGGACTCCACCTGCAGGCCGCCGGGATTGCCCAGGATTTTGGGCACAGGCACTTCCACACGACGGTGGAACCGGGGAAACTGGTCCCGGATTGCCTCCTGAAAGGCGGCCGGTGGATTTTCCGCGATGGACAGGATCTCCGGGAAACGAAGCTGGCAGATCACCTCCACCAACTGGTTGGCACCGTACCGGCACCGTTTTTCCATAGAAAACATAGATATCCAACCTTTTTGTTTTCTTTATATTATATCCTTCCTTGCCCCGATTGGCAAGTATTCCATCACGCCGAAGCTGTAAGAAATCTGTAAACTTTATAAAAGGAAATATTCACAATTTATTCATAATTCAGGGACACACAACTGATATACTGAAGGAAACGATTCAGAAATGATGTGATGCAATGGTTGATCCCAAAAAGAGAAAGTATATGTTCATCAGTCTTGCCGTATTCTCCGCCATCGCCATGAGCTTGCTGCTGTTTTTTGCCCTGTTCCGCCTTCAGGTCATCGGTGCCGCCTTGGGTAAGCTCGCGGATATCCTGGCGCCCTTTGTCTATGGCGGTGTTGTGGCCTATCTGCTGCGCCCCATGTGCAACACCTATGAATCCTTCTTTACGGATGTTTTCCCCAAAAAAATCAAACGATTTGCCAATTCGACGGCGGTGGCTCTCAGTCTCGTCACCGGTATTCTGGTGGTTTACACGCTGATCATCATGGTGGCGCCTCAGTTGTATGCCAGTGTTCTCTCCCTGTGGAACTCTCTGCCTGAGAAAATCAACCAGTTTCTGGCCTGGGCCACCACCACCTTCGGCGAAGATGAGCAGCTGCTGGATTTCTTCAGCACCGGCTATCAGGCGTTGTACACCGAACTGGAAAATTGGGCCCAAAATACCCTGGTTCCCCAGATCACCAACATCGTCAGCGGTGTGGGCAGCAGCGTGTTGAAGATATTGAATTTCTTTTACGACATGCTGATTGGCCTGATTGTGGCGGTATATCTGCTGGGCAGCCGTAAAAAATTTGCACGGCAAAGTGTGCTGCTGGTTCGCAGTACCTTGACGCCCAAATGGGCAGATCTGTTTCTGAATGAGGTGGCATTCATCGACCGGATGTTTGGCGGCTTCATTGACGGCAAAATTCTGGATTCTGCCATCATGGGTGTATTGTGTTACATCGGATGCCTGATTTTCAAATTTCCCAATGCGCTTCTGATTGCTGCCATTGTGGGCATTACCAATATCATCCCCTTCTTCGGCCCCTTTATCGGTGCCGTTCCCAGCACCTTCCTGATCCTGATTGAGGACCCCATCAAGGCCCTGTGGTTCGTGCTCTTTGTTCTGGTGTTACAGCAGCTCGACGGCAACATCATCGGCCCCGCCATTCTGGGCGACAAAACCGGCCTCAGCAGCTTTTGGGTTTTGTTCACCATCATTCTCTTTGGGGGGCTTTGGGGCATCGTGGGCATGGTCATTGCTGTTCCTCTGTTCGCCGTTTTCTATGATCTGGTGAAGAAACTGGTCCGCCGCGGCCTGTCTAAGAAAAACCAGATCGAACTGTGGCAGAAGTACAAGGCTGACTATCCCGATGAGCCATCCGGAAAAAAATAGAACACTGCCGCCGTGGAATTCCACGGCGGCATATTTTATCCTTCTTCTCCTGCTTCCAGGACTTCTCTGTCCTCCTCAAACCGGGCTCTGGTGCGGCGGACCGCCTCCACAAAGCCCTGAAATTCCTGGGACAGTACTCGGCGCATATTCTCATCCGCGCTGATGGCCTTCAGATAATGCAATGTGTTTTTCGGATGGAAGATATCCAGGGCCCGTTCCACCCCACCGGTGCCGAGCAAGGTGAACATCACATCCACCAGGCGGCCGCGCTCCTGGTTGGTCATGGTGGCGAACCAGTCCTTGATGGCCGCATCCAGAAACCGGGAATCTTCGGAAACTTCCTCCACGGTGACAAATCCGGGACCCATAATCTCCCAGGTGTAGGGGTCATGCTGCAGGAGACTGACGGTTCTGCTTTTGACCACGGTATAGGGTTCTTCATGCTCCAGAAGCATACCAATGACAGAGGACTGTGGAATATAGGTTTTGATCCGGGGCACCATGGTCAGATACCCGGGATCCCCGATCATATACTTTGTAAAGCCGGGGCCATCATGATTGTAAACCTCCCGAATCCGGGGCTGAATCAACGGACCGCTTCTTGCCGCGGCAAATACCGCCAGATTGCCCCCCTTGGAATGGCCTCCCAGCCGTAGCGGAACCGCATATTCTGCCGCCACTTCCCGCAGGTATTTCTCCGCCAGCCGTTGGGCTGGCACCGTCTGCTGGAAAGACATATTGAAGTCCTCTTTCCAGCCCACCAGCGTATCGTCCGTGCCCCGGAAGGCCAGGAACGCGCTGCCGTCATCCAGCAGAAAGGTCACCGCTGCGAACTGGGTCTCCTGGGCCGGAATCAGCGTGTCCCGGTACATCACCAGGCGGGTTTCGCCAAAGCGGGTGGTCAGAGATGCCTGCTGCAGCAGATCCAGATCCTTTTCCACCCGGACCCGTTCTTCCGGCGCTTCCAGGGCAAAAAACTCTTCCGCTGCATCCCGCAGACGCACCGGCACTTCCGGATGGGTTTCCACCGTTCCTGCATAGTGGATATAGCTCAGCGCGGAAAAAATCAGGGCATCCACCCCATTGAGGGGATCCTGCGCAAAGGTCAGATCTCCCCGCCACTTCAAATAATCAAACATGGTTGCCATTGGCATCACTCCTTATGCTTACCATATCATGGATTTGTGAAATTTTCTACCATATTCTGGAGGACAATCAGGATTCCGGATGTCCTTTCTTGACAAACAAGCATGCGGGGGGTAAAATACATAGCATAATCGATCTGGTTGGAGGAATTTCCCATGGAACTGACAAGAACCCAGGCCCTCGACCTTCTGATGAAATACAACAAAGAACCCTTCCACATTCTCCACGCCCTGACCGTGGAGGGTGTCATGGCATGGTACGCCAGAGAGCTGGGTTATGGCGATGAGGCTGATTTCTGGGCAATGTGTGGCCTGCTCCACGATGTGGACTTTGAGATGTATCCGGAAGAGCACTGCAAGAAGGCTCCGGAACTGCTCGCAGAAGTGAACGCCTCCCCCGAACTGGTCCATGCTGTCTGCTCCCATGGCTACGGTGTCTGCTGCGATGTGGAACCTGTTCACCAGATGGAGAAGGTGATGTTTGCTGTGGACGAACTCACCGGACTCATTGGCGCTGCGGCCCGGATGCGTCCTTCCAAATCCGTCATGGACATGGAGCTGAGCAGTTTGAAGAAGAAGTTCAAGGACAAGAAGTTTGCCGCCGGCTGCTCCCGGGATGTGATCAAGGTAGGCGCAGAACGCCTGGGTTGGACTCTGGACGAAGTGCTGGAGAAAACCATCCTGGCCATGCGCAGCTGTGAGGCCGCCGTGGCAGAGGAGCAGGCAGCGCTCTGCGGTTAACGCCGGTTCTTGAGAAAAAATCCATTCTGCCGAATGATACATTGAAATGGAGTATCCATATAAACATGAATCCCCGGAAGGAATCCTTCCGGGGATTTTGATTAGTGATTCTTCAGCGGGGTGATGTACTGTTCCCGGCGGCGGCTACGCTCGTTGCGGTAGGTTTCATCGCCGCCCTCGTGGATCATCCGCAGGTATTCATAATGGTTGTTCAGGATGGCATCGTCAGTACGGGCCAGCATCATGACCGCAATGGAGGAGCAATGGTCAGAGGCACGCTCCAGATGGGTCAGCGCTTCCATGAACACCAGACCACAGGGGATGGCACAGGTGCCGTTTTTCAGTCGTTTGGTGTGCCGGTCCTTCAGAATACGAACCATGTCGTCAATGGTCTCTTCCAGAGGCTCAATTCTCTTGGCAGCCTCATTGTCATTGCGGGCAAAGGCATCCACTGTGATTGTCAGAATCTCGTTGACTGCATCGCAGATCAGTGCCAGTTCCTTTTTGGCCAGATCGGAGAAATCCACATTTTCCTTTTCCAGCCGCTCTTCCAATTCCACCAGGTTGGTGCCATAGTCGCCAATACGCTCAAAGCTGGGAACCGTCTGCATCAGCATATCCACCTGACGGTCCTCTGCATCATTTTCAACCACCTTGCTGAGTCCAATGAGAAAGTTATCTGCCCGGTCGGCAAACCGGTCCAGGTTGTCCTCATCCAGATTAATCAGGTCCATCTGTGACTTGTCCTTCTTCAGCAGCACATCACAGCACCGGGCAAAATTGTCTCTTGCAATGTTGCCCATGGATACCATGGCCTTGGTGGCCTCACCCACAGCAACAGCGGGAGAGATATACAGCTTGGCATCCAGGGTGTACAGTTCCGGATGATTGTGGTGCTTTTCCGGCTCTTCCTTCACTACCTTCATGGACAGCCGCACCAGCTGATCCGCAAAGGGAACCAGAACAATGGCAGTAATCAGATTGAAGACAGTCTGGAAGTTTGCAATTCCGCCGCTGTTGACGGTGGCGGCCCAGAAGTCCGCGCCAAAGATCTGCATCTTCTGCAGGATGGTCATCACGACCATAAACAGGACCGTGCCAATGGTATTAAAGGTGATATGCACCACACCGGTCCGCTTGGCGTCCTTGGAAGAACCAATCGAACAAACCATGGCAGTGGTAACACAGGTACCCAGGTTGATGCCCATGATGATGGGATAGGCCATGGCAAAAGTAATGCCTGCCCCCGGAATGGACGCCACCGTCTGCAGCATACCCACGGTAGCCGAGGAACTCTGGACGATCACCGTCAGCACCAGGCCAAACAGGATGCCAAACAGCGGGTTGGAGAAAAACTGAATGAAAGCCATAAAGGCGCTGGTTCCCACCAGCGGCTTGACGCCGTCGGTCATCAGATTCAGGCCAACAAACAGCACACCGAAGCCAATGAAGATATCGCCAATGGGCTTCAGGGACTTGTTCTTGATAAACATCAGCAGAATGATGCCGCCCACCAGGGCAATAGGAGCCAGGGTATCGGTGTCAAACAGCCACAGCAGGAAGCTGCCATCAGACTCGATGGCACCCAGCCGGATAATCTGGGCGGTGACCGTGGTACCAATGTTGGCGCCCATGACGATAGAGACTGCCTGCTTCAGGTTCAGCACGCCGGCACCGATCAGAGCAACCGTCAACACGATGGTGGCAGTGGAACTCTGGATCACGGCGGTGACCATGGCACCGGTAATAACACCCATCAGGACATTGCCTGTTACTTTTTCCAGTACCCGCTTCAAGGCTGCACCAGAACTGTTTTTCAGTCCGTCGCCCATGAGTTCGATACCATAAAGGAACATGGCAAGGCCGCCCAGCAGCTGGATCACAGCACTTATTATTTCCATATAAAAACTCCTGATTCTATCTCTAAGGATTACCCGCAATAGGTATGATATTATTATAAGGAATATTTCTCAAAAAGTATAGTGTCACTTTTCCAAAACCTAACCGTGATTTTACACAAAATTAGCAATCAAAAAGCCTATTTTCCTGTGGAGCCAAACCCGCCGGCACTGCGCTGCGTATCGGACAGTTCCGCAACTGCCGCATAAGCGGGGGTCAGCACCGGGGTGATGAGGAACTGGGCGATCCGGTCTCCGTGGGCGATGGTCTGGGGCTCGGACCCGTGGTTGTGCAGGGCCACCAGAATCTCTCCCCGGTAGTCACTGTCCACCACGCCGACTTTGTTGGCCGGCGCCAGGCCCCGCTTGGCTGCCAGTCCGCTGCGGGCGTAGATTAAACCCGCACAGCCCCGGGGCACTTCCAGTGCAATCCCCGTGGGGACAAAGGCTGTGGCTCCGGGCGCAATGGTCAAGCTCTCTTCCAGGCAGGCATACAGGTCTGCACCGGCTGCTTCCTGACTGCCATAGGTGGGCAAAGAAGCTCCCTCTCTCAGAATTTTAACGGGTATAGACGCCATGTTCTCTCATTCCTTTCTGATCATCATCCCACAGGATGGTCTTCCCTTCTTTCAGGGATGCTTTCATATCAATGATGCGCTGGTTCTCAGAGCCCCGGAACCGCAAGGACAGATTTTTCTTCTCCTGGATAAACGGCCCGTCCACCAGCACATCCAGATAGCTCAGGTACTCTCCAAGATCTCCAAGCCGGCCGGAAAGCATATCTTTTTCAAACAGATAGCCGGAGAAGGCCCAGATGCTCTTTTCTGGCAGTTCCTGTCGGATCCGGCGCAGCAGCCGGACCACATCCGCCTGATTCCGGGGTTCAAAGGGTTCTCCTCCCAGCAGCGTCAGGCCCCGGATGTAAGAGGGACGAAGCATCTCCAATATGGTTGCAATGGTTTCTTCCGTAAAGGGCTGACCATAGTTAAAATCCCAGGCCACTTCATTGAAGCAGCCGGGACACCGGTGGGTGCAGCCGGATACAAACAGGCTCACCCGGACCCCAGGCCCGTTGGCAATGTCACAGTTTTTGATGGTGGCGTAATTCATAGCAGTTCTCCAATTCAGTTCTGGCGCATTTGAGGACAGTATATCACACCCTGCGCCAAATTACCACTACAAAACAAAGCGGAGAGGAACTTCCTCTCCGCTTCTTCGGTTTATTTTGCATGGGGACAGCCGGAGCAGCCTGTGCAGCTGGCCTTTCCGGCGCAGCAGCCGGAGCAGCCACCGCAATGGCCTTTCTTTCTATCCCGGATCATGCCCCGGATAATCAAACCAACGATCAGCGCCAGTGCCGCAATTACAATCAAATCACCTGTGGTCATAGGGTTACTGCCTTTCTTTATACGCCAACTTTCACATAGACGTCTGCATACTTGTTTTTACGGAAGATCAGGTACAGCAGTGCAGCCAGAACAGCCACAGCAGCCACAGTAAAGATGCTGAACGCCGCTTCTCCGGTCAGCAGACCGCCGATCTGATAGACAATCATGGAAATGGAATACGCAAAGCCGCACATATATGCAATGGTGCCCATGGTCCATCTCATATCCCGCATTTCCCGACGAATGGCACCAATGGCCGCAAAGCAGGGAGCGCACAGCAAATTGAAGATCATGAAGCTGTAAGCGCGTACAGGACCAAAATCGGCGGCAATCATGGCCCAGATCTCGTCACCGGCTTCGCTGAGTTCGCCGGCGAAGTTGTACAGGGTACCAAAGGTCATGACCACCTCTTCCTTGGCAATCAGACCGGTGAAGGTTGCGATGGTTGCCTTCCAGGCCATGTCGCCCATCCAACCCAGGGGGTAGAAGATCCAGGCAATCATCTTGCCGAAGGATGCCAGCAGAGAAACATTGTTATCCTCCACCGCCTGGAACACGCCGTCCACAACACCGTAGCTCTGGAGGAACCACAGCACGATGGAGCTCAGCAGCACGATGGTAGTGGCCCGCTTCACAAAATCCCAGCCCCGTTCCATGGTGGACCGAAGCACATTCCGGGCAGAGGGAAGATGGTAGGTAGGCAGTTCCATCACAAAGGGAGCCGGCTTGCCTGCCAGGGACTTAAACTTTTTCAGGATCACGCCGGAGACCACCACCGCCATCACGCCAATGAAGAAAGCGGACACGGCAACCAGGGGAGAATTGCCAAATACCGCACCGGCAAACAAGCCGATGATGGGCATCTTGGCGCCGCAGGGAATGAAGCCGGTGGTCATAACGGTGATTTTCCGATCCCGTTCCTGTTCAATGGTTCGGGAGGCCAGGATA
>JBJDYI010000108.1:0-2560 GCA_051867165.1 Faecousia sp.
CTTTTGCTGTTTTAGTATCCTTTTGCAGAGCTTCCAGTTTCTTTTTCTGCTTTTCCGTGGCAGTTTTGGCATCCTCCAAACTCTGCTCAGCCTGTGCCACCTGTCCGGTCACAGCTTCCAACCGCTGCTGTTCAGCCTGTACCTTGAACTGTGTCACCGTCAGATGTTCCTCGGTGCTGCCACGTTCTCCACGCTCCACATCGGTATACCCGGCAGCTCGCATGAAATGAAAAAAGTCATCCTGCAACACACTGTAGGACGACTTCAAAATCTTTTTCCCTTTTGCGTTCAGCATTGGATTTCCCTCAGCATCCAAAACGGGCTTGGACTCCCATTTCTTACTGCGGCTGACCTGCGTGATTGTTTCCTTTACCGTTCCCCGGAGCGTTTCATCCTTGCACCGCTTCGACCAAAGGATTTTCTTTTCCACAACCGGAATATAAACCACATGGAGGTGGTAGTGATATACATCCTCGCCCAGTGCTTCGGACATTGCCCGGTTGCGCTCATCGGCGTGCATCACAGCGGAGAGGATATACTGCTCACCACCTACGATCTCCACGGCGGCTTTATAGGCATCGGCATAAAACTGTTTCGCAAATTCATAGCCGCCGTGGTTGTAGAAATAAGCGGAGTTCACATCGAAAACCAGCTCACCGTATTTAATGGCATCCGGTTTCAAACCTCTGGTGGAGATCACGCCAGCCTGTTCCATCTGCTCGAACATTTTTACATAATCGTCCGTGGGTGCTTTGAAATGGACGTTCAGATAAGTGCGTTCCAGCACGATGTCCTGGTTGCTGTAGCTGTCCTTTTCACGCTCATTGTGTTCCTGTACCTTCGCCACATCAGCCGGTGTTTCCAAGTCCTGATTTCTGGCTACGGTACGGTCTATTCCATCATTTCTTGCCATTGGATTTTTCCTTTCTTTGAGATTTGCAGACAGCGGAGGGCTGGAGAATGGCACTTTTTCAAAGTGTAATAACCCACTATTACACTTTCATCCATACTGGCTGCAAAGTGCCGTGGGCTCTCCGAGGGCTCCTCCGGAGGGGGTATGCGGTCGCTGCGGCGACCTCTGCTGACCATAGGAAAATGTCTGCACCTTTTCCCATGGTCAGCCCGTCTGCATGAAGCTGTTCTGGCGAACTTCCTCTTGCAGACGGTGGCAGCGAAAACAGTATCTTTCACTGCCATCCATAGGCAGCACTGCGGTGTGCCTATGGGGACGGGAGATGCGAGGGGATGTTGCCAGGGCATCACTTCTCCCGTCTTTGCTGCCATACGATGTCGTATCCCAGCACATCGGCAAGCTCCAATACTTCCTTGTATCGGATGCTTTCCCGCTGCAATTTTGCGGACAGGTTGGAAACGCTGTCGCTCCAACCGTATTCGTCCGAGAGCAGGTCAACTACTTCCTGCATGGTCATTCCGGCACGGATGATCTGTGCCTTGATTTCGTTGCGTACATTCATATTGAAAAATCCTCCATAATTCTGTTAGTGGTTCGGTGCAATGGTTACTCTCCGAAGCGGAGCAGATACACCGAACAGTGAAAAGTCCGGCAACTCCAAAATCATTTTATTTTCGTGGGTGCGATACTCTGCCCATATAGGCATATATCCCACTTTACTGTTCCGTGTGTTTTAGTCTGAAACAGCGAAAACACCTATTGTTCCGTGAACAGGGCACACGGTTCAGAGAAGCACGATTTCGTGAAATGGTTTCGTCCTGCGGTCAAAAACTTTGTTGTTTCCATTCCCGTTGATTTTCAATGCCTGAAAACAGGTTCGTTCTGACCGCTGATTGTTCCCATAAAAAGAGAACAACGGGTAAAATGCTGCGTACATACGTACAGAAAAGAACGGCGGGCATCAGTCCTGCCATTCCTCCGGTACGTACGTACATGGCGAAACATCGTAAAACCCATTTATATTAGGTCTTGCCACAGCTTCCACACCCATAAATCCCCATACCCGCCGTCCGGCAGAATTGGTAATGTTATTGCAATGCTCCAGATTGAATTTCTTGGCATTGGCAACCATGGCGTCGCTGAAGCTGCGGGATTTCAGAGGGGCAAGGGAGTTTTCCTCGCACCACAGCCGATAGATTGCATAGAAATCCTTGGAACTGATGGAAGCATCCGCTTTGCGTCGGATGTATCCCTCCGAATCCATGAAGTCAAAAATATTGTTATTATCACGCTTGACCGCTTCCCTGTTTGCACGGATACGGTCACTCTCTGTAAACTTAAAGTTGTTGGCAACAAGCCGCTGCAAGCCCTCAAATGCCCACAGGAAAATGCCCTCGGCTTCGGCGTTCATCTTCTCTGCAAGGTCAGGATCGTCGGCTCTGTCCACAGGCTTTTCCTTGGTGGTCAGTACAAGCTGTCTGCGATAAAAGCCATCGCTGCGGTCATACAGCGCTTGCAGATCGCCGTTGCTGAACGCCATCAACCGGGCGAACATCCAGCCCTGAAAGCTCTGTTTGTTCTTGCGCTCCAAGTCCATCTTGCCCTGTGCGGTCACGATGGATTTTACATAGTTGGTCTGGCGCAGGG
>JBJDYI010000109.1:0-9475 GCA_051867165.1 Faecousia sp.
GAATTGGCCAGAATCATGCTGGCCATGAAAAATGTGCTGGCGGAAAAGGATCAGGTCAATACTCTGATCTTTGATGAAGTGGACACCGGTGTGTCCGGCCGGGCTGCCCAGAAAGTTGCCGAAAAACTGCGGGCAGTGGCAGAGCATAAGCAGGTTCTGTGTGTCACCCACCTGCCTCAGCTGGCCGCCCTGGCCAACACCCATCTGCTCATTGCCAAGTCGGAGCGGGATGGCCGGACCTATACCTCTGTGACCCCTTTGGATCTGGAAGGAAGAAAAAAAGAGCTGGCCCGGATCATTGGTGGCGCCAATATCACCCAAACAACCCTGAAAAGTGCGGAGGAAATGCTCCGCTCTTGACAAAGGCCGGTTTTTCTGCTAGGATACTTTCAACACGTTGATGGGAAGAAGTACGCGTTCCATTTCCCGCCAGAGAGCTGCCGGTTGGTGCAAGGCAGTGGGGGAACACGCGGAAATACCTCCCGGAGTGGCTTGCCTGAAATTTCAGTAGGGCAGGACGGGTACGCCCGATACCGCGTGAGCCGTTATCGGACGGCCTGAGGAATGACCCGCGAGGGAATTCGAACCAGAGGTGGTACCGCGTTTTTCACGCCCTCTATCCATTGTGGATAGAGGGCGTTCCTGTTTTGGAAGGGGATGAAGTCAGTGCTGCACACACCCATGGATGTGCTGGAACAGTTTCCGAAGCGCAAATCAAAACTGCAAAAGCAGGATTTCCGGGAAGCTGTTTGTGCATACGCATCCGGATTGGGCTACCCCGTCACCGTGGAGGAGGGCCCCTTTTTCTGCCGCAATGTGGTGATGGGAGATCCGGAAACCGCCCGTTTTTTGGTGACTGCCCACTATGATACCTGTGCCGGAATACCGATCCCGAATCCGGTCAATTCCAGCAACCATAACGACAACACCTCCGGCGTGGTGACGGTGCTGGAAGTGATGAGAACCTTGCCGGAAAATCAGAGAAATAAGGTATGCTTTGTCCTGTTCGATCTGAAGAATGCAGGCCTCATAGGTTCGTCCGCATACCGCAAGGCCCATCAGAAGGCCACAAATACCCAAATGGTACTGAACCTGGACTGTGTGGGGGATGGCGACCATTTGCGGATGTTTCCCACCAAGACGCTGAAAAAAGACCGCCGACGTCTGACCTCCCTTTATAAAGCCTGTGGATATTTCGGAAAGAAGGAACTGCTGGTTCATGAAAAGGGATTCGGCATATTTCCTTCTGATCAGATGCGGTTTCCCTATGGCGTTGGCATCTGCGCCCTGAAAAGCAGCAAATGGGGCCTGCACCTGGGCCGCTTCCGCACAAAAAAGGATACCATCCTGGAGCAGACCAATGTGAACCTGCTCCGGGCTGCCCTGAGTACCTACATCAGCCAGACTGAGGTGAGCTTATGAAATACCCCTGGATCGATGAATATCTGATGGAAAAGAAAGGTGTCACCAAAGACTTTAAAGAAGAATGGAAATGGACCCGCTATATGATCGGTGAGAAACTTTTCTGTGCGGTCTGTCTTGGTGAGGATGACAAACCCTGCTACATCACCTTGAAATTGGAACCTGCCCGGGGTGACGTGCTCCGTCAGCTATATCCCGACATTATTCCTGGATATTATATGAACAAAACCCACTGGAACTCCGTCAAGGCCCAGGGCGAGGTTCCCGATGATTTGCTCCGCCAGATGCTGGATGAATCCTATGACCTGGTTTTTGCTGGCCTGACCAAGAAAAAACAGGCAGAAATACTTCGTAAATAACCTTTAGGAGGATAAGATAAATGAAACTTTATGACGAATTGGTGGCCCGGGGTCTGATTGCCCAGGTCACCGATGAAGAGAAGGTCCGTGACATGATCGACAACGGCAAGGCCACTTTCTATATTGGCTTTGACCCCACCGCCGATTCCCTTCATGTGGGCCATTTCATGGCACTGTGCCTGATGAAGCGGCTACAGATGGCCGGTAACCGTCCCATCGCCCTGATCGGCGGCGGCACTGCCATGATCGGTGACCCCTCCGGACGGACTGATATGCGCTCCATGATGACCAAGGAGATTATTCAGCACAATTGTGACTGCTTCAAGAAGCAGATGGAGCGGTTCATTGAGTTTGGCGAAGGCAAGGCAATGATGGTGAACAACGCCGACTGGCTGCTGGATCTGAATTACGTGGATGTGCTGCGGGAAGTGGGCGCTTGCTTCTCTGTCAACAATATGCTGCGGGCAGAGTGCTACAAGCAGCGTATGGAGAAGGGACTGAGTTTCCTGGAATTCAATTACATGATCATGCAGTCCTACGACTTCTACTATCTGTACCAGAAGTACGGCTGCAACATGCAGTTCGGCGGCAATGACCAGTGGTCCAATATGCTGGGCGGCCGTGAACTGATTCGCCGGAAACTGGAAAAGTACGATTCCGAAGCCATGACAATTACCCTTTTGCTGAATTCCGAAGGCAAGAAGATGGGTAAGACCGCATCCGGCGCTGTCTGGCTGGATCCCAACAAGACCTCTCCCTACGATTTCTACCAGTACTGGCGGAACGTGGAGGATGCCGACGTGATGAAGTGCATTCGGATGCTGACCTTCCTGCCGCTGGAGCAGATTGACGCCATGGCTGATTGGCGTGATGCCCAGCTGAACACCGCCAAGGAGATCCTGGCCTATGAACTGACCAAGCTGGTCCATGGTGAGGAAGAGGCAGAAAAAGCTCAGGCTGCTGCCAAGGCACTGTTTGCCGGTAATGGCGACAATGCCAACATGCCCACCACCGAAATCACCGCCGAACAGCTGAAGGACGGCGCCATCGGTATTCTGAATCTGATGGTGGCCTGCAAGCTTGCTTCTTCCAACAAGGAAGCCCGTCGGCTGGTGGAAGGCGGCGGTGTGTTCGTGGGCGACGAGAAGGTGCCCTCTGCCCAGTTCCTGATCACCGAGCAGATGCTGAAGGACGGTGTTAAGATCCGCAAGGGCAAGAAGGTTTTCCACAAAGCGGTGCTGGCATAATGCTGGAACTGGTAAGTCCTGCTGACCGGGATGGTCTGAATCGCCTGGCCGGGCAGCTTCACAGCCAGCATATCTCCTGGCGGCCGGACCTCTATACCGAAGCAGAATCCCTGTACAGTGAAGATCAGCTCCTTCAGGCACGGAATGAACGGCAGCTGTATGTGGCCAAAATCGGTGGTGAAATCATTGGCTACATTCGTTTGCGGATGGAGTCGGTGGAAGGCATTGGCTTTCGTCCCAGGAAAAGGATGCTGATCGAGGAATTTTGTGTGGAGGAATGTTACCGGGATCAGGGATTTGGCACCAAGATGATGCAGGAGCTCCGGGTTCTGGCCAGTGCCTTTCGGTGCGATGATTTGCAGCTGAAGGTGTTCCCCCAGAATGATGAGGCGGTGGGCTTCTGGCAGAAATGCGGCTTTACCATCAAGACCATCGAAATGCAGCAAAGTCTATAACAAAATGCCCCGACCATGGTCGGGACCGTAAGACGGTATTGAGTACGCCCGAAGAATCCTTAATTTCTTCGGGCGTTTCCCTATGCGGATGGTGACATATTTTACTGATATAGTTAATCAGTGAAAGAGTGAGATAAATCGGAAATTGCGGGGTGAAGAAAATGACAATTGAACTCGGGACTGAACAGGATATTGATCTTTGGATGAATCTTGTGGAAAAGGTGAAAGATGCCTTTCCTGGTCTTGAAACCAAGGAAGCTTTGGATGAGCACAAGAATACTGTTTTAGACTTTATGAGCAGAGCTGCTGCAATTTGTGCAAAAGAACAAGGAGAAATCGTTGGCACACTTTTATTCTCACGCGAAAACAATATGCTTTGCTTTTTAGCTGTTGATGTTGAACACCGCAGACAGCATATAGCCGAAAAAATGGTATCTTATATGCTTACGAAGATGGACCCCCAGAGTGACATATCTGTTACAACTTATCGTGATGGAGTACCTGAGGGAGCTGCAGCGAGAGCATTCTATAAGCGAATCGGTTTTACGGAAGGAAAGCTGACGGAAGAATTTGGAAGTCCGGTTCAGGAATTTGTGTTAAAGCGATAACTTCCAGTTTGTCGGGATGCTGCAAAATCCTTTCGGAACAAAAGGACACACTTCGATACTCTCCTATCGGGAGTATCGTGCGTTCTGGGCTATGGCCACCGCCCGATGGTTGGGGCATTTTTGTGGACTGAAGGACCAAGTACACTTTGCGAATGAAATATGTGAATGGAATATCCGCTTTATCTGCCGGATAGCAGCATCTTCAACTGCGCCTGATGCTCCGGAAGCAGTGGGGTCAGTGGCAGGCGGCAGTCGCCGCAGTCATAGCCCAAAAGTGCCATGGCTGCTTTCACCGGGATGGGATTGACTTCGCAAAAAAGAAGCTCTATCAAAGGCAGCAGGTCTTGATGCAGTTTCCGGGCCCAGCGGAATTTGCCAGCCAGAGCAGCCTGAACCATGGCCTGCATCTGCTCCGGCACCACATTGGATGCCACTGAAATCACACCACAGCCCCCGGCAGCAATCACCGGAATGGTCATGTCGTCATTGCCGCTCCAGATGGCAAACTCCTCCGGACAGAGAGCCTTGATTTTGGAGATCTTTGTAATGTCTGTGGATGCTTCCTTCACACCACAGATGTTGGGAATCTGGGCCAACTGCTGATAAATCTCGACCGGTATGTCGATGCCGGTACGCCCCGGCACATTGTAGAGGATCACGGGAATATGTACCGCCGCGGCAATTGCCCGATAGTGGGCATAAAGGCCGCTGGGGGTGGCTTTGTTATAATAGGGCGTGACCACCAGAAGTGCATCGGCTCCGGCTTCCTCCGCGGAGCGACTCAGTTCCATGACGTGGTGGGTGGAATTGGAGCCGGTACCGGCTATAATGGTGCAGCCGGTGCCCACAAAGGTCTTTGCGTGCCGAAAAATGGCTAGTTTTTCTTCATCGGAAAGGGTAGGGGATTCGCCGGTGGTGCCGCATAGAACCACAGTGCCGATCCCTGCATCCATCTGCCGCTGCAGCAGGGTTTCCAACATAGGGAAGTTGATTTTTCCATTTTCGAAGGGGGTGACAAGGGCCGTACAGGCTCCGGTAAACAAGGGTGTTTTCATAGGCAATACCTCCATGCCAGTTTATGCAGCAGAGCGGAATCCTGACAGGGAGGGTTGTTAATAGATCCTTCATTTGCTTTTCAGGATTGGATATGGTATAGTATCAAAAAAGAGAAAAAAACAATTCCGGAAGGAAAAAGGAGAAGAAAATGAAGAAACTTGTGAATCTTCTGATATGCGCGGTGTTTCTTCTTGCCATGGCCACCTCTGCCTGCGCAACAGGAGAGGGAACCGCCGAGGAAAGAGATGCACCCACTGAAAGCCCCCATGTACACAGCTGGACGGAGACAGATACTGCAACCTGTGAGCAGGATGGTATCATTTCCAGGTATTGCAGCTGCGGTGTGACGGAAACCCTGAGAGAGAGTCCTGCCAAGGGCCACAGCTGGGATGCAGGCACCATAACCATCGATGCGACCTGCCAGCAGGCCGGCCAGAAAACCTTTACCTGCGCTGTCTGTGGCAAAACCAGGACCGAAGAGATTCCGATGCTGAGCACCCATCAATATGGTCCCTGGAACCACACTGCCACCATGCACTACCGCCAGTGCAGCGTCTGTCTGGTGGAGGATTCCGGCAACCACAATTGGAAAGAAGAGGTAATCAAAAAGCCTACCTGCAAGGACACCGGCATCCAAATAAAGAGCTGCACCATCTGTGGATTCAGCGAAACTGTGGCCTTGCAGAAACTGACGGACCATACTTATGACAGTGCCTGCGATGAAGAGTGCAATGTCTGCGGCTTCACACGAACCATCTCACATACCTATACCACTACCTGGTCCAAGGACTATAACGGCCACTGGAATGAGTGCACCAAGTGCGGAAAAAGGAAGAATGAAGCCAAACATACCGCCGGACCTGCCGCTACGGAAACAACCGACCAGGTTTGCACAGTCTGCAATTATGTGATTGCCGCCAAGAAGCCCCATACCCACAGCTATGGAACGGAGTGGACCAGCGACGAGGTGGGCCACTGGCATGCCTGCACCGGCTGCGACGAGGAAAAGGGCTATGCCTCCCACAAGTATGACAATGACTGTGATTCCGAATGTAATATCTGCGGTTATCAGCGGGAGGACGGTCATGTGTATGACCAGGAGTGGGTCACCACCAAATTTGCGCACTGGACGGTCTGCAGTGTCTGCGGTGAAGACAGCCCACATGAAAAGCACATTCCTGGCCCGGAGGCCACAGAGGAGACTCCTCAGCTTTGCACGGTTTGTGGCTTTGAGCTTGCCCCCATCGCCGAACACACACACAATTTCGGCGGCCTTTGGCATCAGAACCAGGACAGTCACTGGCAGGAATGTTCCTGCGGCGAATTATCTGTCCCTGTGGCCCATGTGTGGGATGCAGGGGTGAAAAACAGAAATGATACCATCACCTACACCTGTGTGAACTGCGGTGCGGAAAAGACAGAAGCTGCGGCCCGCTCTGGATTTTCCTGGGTGACTCTGATTCTGATTATTCTGGCATTGATATGTCTGGGTGGCATTGGAGCACTGGTATACATGCTGAAGCGCGGCAGCTTTGACGACAATGAAGAAGATGAGGATGCAGACGAGAATGAAGACGGAGAAGAACCGGATGCGATGTCTGAAGGTCTGACCCAGGAGGAACAAGAGGAGAAAATGATCGATGATTATTATGCTTCTCTTGATAAGGAAAACCGTAAATAATCCTGATATTCAATCTTGATAAAACATTTTTGAAGAATCAGAATCAGAGTTCTGCCCCCGGAGACAACCCCTCCGGGGGCGTTTTCTACGGCTGCTATCTAATGACTGTTTGTACAACTTCAGAAATGAAATTTGAATGATGCAAACCATTATATGTGGCTTTTTCGGGAAAAATGAGAAAGATACAGTAGCTTTTTCTGTATTCCTATGCTATAATAACTCGATATGAATTTTTTGAAGATTGGATGAACCCCCATGGAAGAAAAAGAAACTGTTACCCTGGCAACAAAGGACTTCTGGTATGACCTGCCGGAGGATCTGATTGCCCAGACGCCTCTGGAAAAGCGTGACACCTCCCGGCTGATGTGCCTGAACCGGACAACCGGGGAAGTGACCCATAAACATTTTTATGACGTGATTGATTTCCTCCGGCCTGGTGACTGCCTGGTGATGAATGACTCCCGGGTGCTGCCCGCCCGACTTTTGGGCCACCGTCCCACCGGCGGCGCTGTGGAAGTGCTGCTGCTGCGGGATCTGGGAAACAAGTGCTGGGAGTGCCTTTGTAAGCCCGGACGGAAAATGCAGGTGGGAAGTAAAGTTATTTTTGGCAACGGGGAGCTGAGCGCCACTGTCAAGGCTGTCCAGGAGGACGGCAACCGTGTTGTGGAGTTCCAATATGAGGGAATTTTCCTGGAAGTGCTGGAACGGCTTGGCAAAATGCCTCTTCCTCCTTACATTAAGGAAGAACTCCAGGATCAGGAGCGGTATCAGACCGTCTATTCCCGGGAAGTTGGCTCCGCGGCTGCCCCAACGGCAGGCCTTCACTTTACCAATGAACTGCTGGACGCCATTCGGGCTAAGGGTGTGAAAACCGCCTTTGTGACGCTGCATGTGGGTCTTGGCACCTTCCGTCCCGTGAAGGCGGAAAACATTCTGGAACACCACATGCACTCTGAACTCTGTATGATGAGCGAGGAAACTGCAGCCATCCTGAATGAAACCAAGGCCAATGGAGGCCGGGTGATCTGTGTCGGCACCACCTCCTGCCGGACATTGGAATCTCTGGTCAACGAGGATGGAACCTTTGAGGCGAAGTCTAAATGGACGGAGATCTTCATCTATCCTGGTTATACATTTAAAGCCATGGATGGTCTTATTACCAATTTCCACCTGCCGGAAAGCACCCTGGTGATGCTGGTATCCGCCTTTGCCGGTCGGGAGCATGTACTGAACGCTTACGCTGAAGCTGTCCGGGAGCGCTACCGGTTCTTCTCCTTCGGCGATGCCATGTGTATTTTATAATGGGAGTTAGAACATGTTTGAATTAAAGAAAACAGAAGGAAAAGCACGTCGTGGTGAATTTACCTGTGCCCATGGTACCGTCCAGACTCCGGTATTTATGAACGTGGGTACCCAGGGCGCCATCAAGGGCGCTCTCAGTGCCGAAGATCTGAAGAACATTGGATGTCAGGTAGAGCTTTCCAACACCTACCACCTCCACCTGCGGCCTTCTGACAAGGTTGTCCGGCAGATGGGAGGTCTTCATAAGTTTATGACCTGGGACGGCCCTATCCTCACCGACTCCGGCGGATTCCAGGTGTTCAGCCTGTCGTCTCTGCGGAAAATCAAGGAAGAGGGCGTCTACTTTTCCTCTCACATTGATGGCCGGAAGATCTTCATGGGCCCTGAGGAGAGCATGCAGATCCAGTCCAACTTAGGTTCCGACATCTGCATGGCTTTTGATGAGTGCATCGAGAATCCTGCACCCCGGGACTATGTCCAGAAGAGTGTGGACCGGACCTATCGCTGGCTGGTGCGGTGCAAAGAAGAAAATGCCCGGCTCAATGCTCTGCCGGATACGGTGAATCCCCAGCAAATGCTCTGGGGCATCAACCAGGGCGGTACCTATGCCGACATCCGGGCTGACCACATGAAGCGGATCCGGGACCTGGACCTACCGGGCTACGCCATTGGCGGCCTGGCCGTGGGCGAAACTGCGGAAGAGATGTATGACATCATTGAAGCTGTGGAGCCTTACATGCCTGCGGACAAGACCCGATATCTGATGGGCGTCGGCACCCCCACCAACATCATCGAGGCAGTGGCCCGGGGTGTGGACTTCTTTGACTGCGTCATGCCTGCCCGGAATGCCCGCCATGCCCGGCTCTTTACCTGGGAGGGCGCCATCAACCTGAAGAACGCCAAGTATCTGCTGGATGACAGCCCGATCGACCCTCAGTGCGACTGCCCTGTGTGCCGCCGCTACTCCCGTGCCTATATCCGGCACCTGTTTGTGGCTGAGGAAATGCTGGCCATGCGTCTTTGCGTCATGCATAACCTGTATTTCTACAACAAGCTGATGGAGCGTATTCGCAATGCCCTGGAGGAGGGGACGTTCGAGCAGTTCCGCCGGGAATATTCTGCCAAACTTGCCAGAAGAATTTGATATCCCCCTTGCATTTTGCCGAAAAAATGGTATAATAATCTGGACTTTATTTTGCGAAGGAGTTTTTCCAAATGAATCATTTTCTGACTGCCACCCCCGGTGCTGCAGGCATGTCCAGCATCGTCATGCTGGTTGCTATGCTGGCCATCTTCTACTTCATGCTGATCCGTCCTGAGAACAAGCGGAAGAAGGAAGCAGAGC